>CAMLLA010000044.1 GCA_946480525.1 uncultured Asticcacaulis sp.
GCGGCGGCGGAATTGCCGGCGCCAGCCTGGCCTATCAGGCATCGCGCCTGGGTATCGAGGTGGAGGTCTACGAGGCGGAAGGCGTAGGGGCGGGGGCGTCGGGCAATGACGCAGCCCTTGTCACGCCGCGGCTGGATGCCGGAGATCTGGTGACGGCCGGCCTGTTTGCCGATACGCACGTCTACGCCACCGCACTCTACCGGCGTGAATGGCCGCAAAGTCTTGTCGCGGAGGGCGTCTGCCACTGTGAAAGTCAGCCGCGTGACGCCCTGCGGTTCGATCGACTGCTTGATCAGCCCGTGTTTGCCGAAGGCGCGCTGACGCGCTTCGGCAAGGGGGGCGTCGAAGACGTGCCGGACGTCGGTGGACTGATCATGCGCGATGCCCTGACGGTGGAGCCTGCGGAACTCCTGGCGGGATTGCTGGCGAAGGCGACGCGCATTACCGATCGGGTGACGCGCGTCCGCTCCGGGGACACCGGCGTGGAGCTTCGCACGGCGTCAGGCGGCCACCACGTCTATGCTGCGATCGTCGTGGCATGCGGTGACGGTGTTTTCGACCTGGAAAGCCTTGCGGCCGACCACGACCTGCGTCCTGTGCGGGGGCAGGTCGAAACCGTGCGTTCAGAGACACGACCAGCCCACGGCGTAAGTTGGGGAGGCTACCTCGCGCCGAGCCGGCAAGGATTCCTGTTCGGTGCGACCCACGATCGTGAGGACAGGGACCCCGCTCCGCGAGAAACCGATCGGCAACGCAATCTGGACAATCTGACGGCGCGGCTACCACACATCGCCGAAGCCGTAGTGGACAGCGAAATCCGGTCGCGCGCCTCCATTCGCGTGACGACGCGGGACCACCTGCCCCTGGCCGGTGAGGTGGCGCCGGGACTGCACATTTTGACCGGGCTTGGCGCGCGTGGGTTTTGTCTGGCGCCTTTGCTGGCACGTGATATCGTGGCCCGGATCGCCGGCGCGCCGTCCTGCCTGCCACAGGCCGTCGGGCAGCGCCTGAAAGCGACAAGGTTGCAGCGTACGTACTCATCATAGTCGTTCATCCGCCGTTCAGCTTGGCGGGCGTAGCCATGATAACGGAGAGAAACCATCATGAAAATATCGGCATTCCTGGCGTCGGGCCTGGTTTGCGGCTTCATCGTCGCCGCAGGCCTTGGTGGCATTGGTATGGCTTCGGCGGCGTCCAACCGTCCAAACGATAACGTCAATCCGGGCCGCGACCGTCGCGCCTGTTTTGATCCGGATTTCATCCGCGGCTTCCAGACGCCCGGCAACGGCAAGGTGGTCATCCTTGCCAGCAACAATGAAGCCTATGAACTGACCGTACCGGCGTGCATCGGTCTCGAAGACAGCATGTATATCGGCCTTAAGGCCCGTCACGGCGGTGACGTGTGTGGCCCCTTCGATGCGGATGTCGTCTACGAAGGCCTGAGCGGACGACGCGAAGTCTGCCGTGTTTCCGGCGTACGCCATCTCCAGGGAGAAGAGGCCGCCGACTATGTCCGCAAACCTATCCGGGAAAACAAGGAAGCCAAGAAGGAAGGCGCCGCTCCGGCGGGTTCCTCGAAGAACTGGTAACAAGGAAGGTCCCAAATGACTTTACATCATCTCATCAAGAAGGCCGCCGCCGTAACCGCCAGCGTCGTCGCGGGCGGATTGGTTATTGCGGCGGCATCCATGGCCGTGACGGCCAGCGCCCGGGACAACAACTGGGACGCGCCGGCGCAGGACCAGGCTGCCGAAGGCGCACGCAAGAGTCCGAAATGCCTCGATGCCCGTAATTCGGGCGGTTTCCATGTCGTCGACGACAAGACGCTTATGGTCCGCGACGGCTTCGGCAATGCCTACCTGCTGGATATCGGCGGGCCGTGCCGCAGCATGACCAACATGTCGCAATTCGGTTTCGAGCTGTATGGATCCACCGAAATCTGCCGCGCCCACGACGCAAAAGTTCTCTACTCGAACTCCGGAGAAACGCCGGTCAAATGCCTGATCAACGGCGTCAAGCCGATCAGCCGCGAAGAGGCCGACGCACTGCTGGAAAAGGATTAAGTGTCCCCGGCGCCTTCCCGAGGCGCCGGTAAGGTTTATTTTTGTCGCGATATTCGACGAAAAAGCCGGAAACGTTTCTTGGCACTTTTCGTAATATCGCTCCGTTGCCTGTCAGGAGGCTTTCATATGGGGAATTTGAGTGCAAGGGCGGCCGTGCGTGGCCGCGTTATCGCAGTAGGACTGGCGTTCGCCGCTGCCGGTCTTATCGTCGCTGCGTGCAGCACGGCGCCGGGCGACAGCGCCGACGCTAGCGGCGGATCGTCGCAGAAACGCTGCCTGTCGACGCCGCTCGATACGACGCGCGTGCTCGATGGCAAGACGCTGTTTGTCGAAGACCGTAGCGGCACCTCGGCCCTGATCCACATGAACGCCTCGTGTCTGGGCACGGACATGGATCCGGTCGGGTTTACCTTCCGTGGCTCAAGCCAGATCTGCCACCCAATCGATGCCGAGATAAAAGGTCAGATCAACACCATCGCCATCCCTTGCTTCGTCAAGTCCATCGAGATCCTCGACAAGGAGCGGGCGAACAAGCTGCGGTTTGGCGCGAAGAAGGACCAGACCTGGTAAGGAAAAGGCCCGGAGGTAAGTCCGGGCCTTTGATTTTGTGGGGCTGACAATCAGTCGTTGTCCATCTTGAGGGCCGCGATAAAGGCTTCCTGCGGGATTTCGACCTTGCCGAACTGCCGCATGCGCTTCTTGCCTTCCTTCTGCTTTTCCAGCAGCTTCTTCTTGCGCGTGGCATCGCCGCCGTAGCACTTGGCCGTCACGTCCTTGCGCAACGCCCGCACGGTTTCACGCGCGATGATCCGCCCGCCGATAGCCGCCTGGATCGGAATGACGAACATGTGCTGAGGGATCAGGTCCTTCATTTTTTCACACATGCCACGGCCGCGCGCCTCGGCCCGGTCGCGGTGGACCAGCATGGAGAGCGCATCGACCGGCTCGGCATTGACCAGGATCGACATCTTGACCAGATCGCCTTCGCGATAGTTTTCGATCGTGTAGTCGAAGCTGGCATAGCCCTTCGAGACCGACTTCAGGCGATCATAGAAGTCGAAGACGACTTCGTTGAGCGGCAGGTTGTAGACGACCATCGCGCGGTTGCCGACATAGGACAGGTCGACCTGTTCGCCGCGGCGGTCCTGGCACAGCTTGATGATCGAGCCGAGATAATCGTCCGGGCAGAAGATGGTCGCCTTGATCCACGGCTCTTCGATATGGTCGGTCTTGACCGGATCCGGCATGTCGGCCGGATTGTGCAGGTCGATCACATCGCCATTGTTCATGTAGATCTTGTAGACGACCGACGGCGCGGTCGCGATCAGGTCGAGATTGAACTCGCGCGACAGGCGCTCCTGGATGATTTCCAGGTGCAGCAGCCCCAAAAATCCGCAGCGGAAGCCAAAGCCCAGGGCCGCCGAGGTTTCCATCTCATACGAGAAGCTGGCGTCGTTGAGGCGCAGGCGGCTCATGGCGGCGCGCAGGTCTTCGAAGTCGGCGGCGTCGACCGGGAAGATGCCGCAGAAGACGACCGGCTGGACTTCCTTGAAGCCCGTCATGGCGGCGGCGGTCGGCTTGCGCTCGTCGGTGATGGTGTCGCCGACAGCGGCGTCGCCGACCTCCTTGATCTGGCCGGTGAAGAAACCGATCTCGCCAGGGCCGAGCTGATCGACATCGGTCGCCTTGGGCATGAAGGTGCCCAGCTTGTCGATCTTGTAGGTCGCGCCGGCATTCATCAGCTTGACCTGCTGGCCGGGCTTCATGACGCCGTCAAAGATACGGACCAGAACGACGACGCCGAGATAGGGGTCGTACCACGCGTCGACCAGCAGAGCCTTCAGCGGCGCGGTGACGTCGCCCTTCGGGGCGGGCAGGCGGGTGACGACAGCTTCCAGCACGTCTTCGATGCCGATGCCGGACTTGGCCGAAGCCAGCACGGCGTCGGACGCGTCGATGCCGATGACGTCCTCGATCTGGGCACGGACGCGGTCGGGTTCGGCCGCTGGCAGGTCGATCTTGTTGAGGACCGGGACGATCTCGTGGTTGTTGTCGATGGCCTGATAAACGTTGGCCAGGGTCTGGGCTTCGACGCCCTGCGAGGCGTCCACGACCAGGATCGAGCCTTCGCAGGCGGCCAGCGACCGCGACACTTCGTAGGCGAAGTCGACGTGGCCCGGCGTGTCCATCAGGTTCAGGATATAGGTCTTGCCGTCCCTGGCCTTGTAGTTGAGGCGGACGGTCTGGGCCTTGATGGTGATGCCGCGCTCGCGCTCGATCTCCATATTGTCGAGGACCTGCTCCTTCATCTCACGCGCGGTCAGGCCGCCGGTGAACTGGATCAGCCGGTCGCTGAGGGTCGATTTGCCGTGGTCGATGTGGGCGACGATGGAGAAGTTGCGAATAAGGGACAGGTCAGTGCTCATGCGCCGGGCGATAGCATGATGCGCTGCATAAGGAAAGTCTGACGGACATTGGCAACCGGCCTATCGCCATTCCGTCTCGATTAGTGACCTTGTTAATGATGAAACTTTACATCTGGTCAGACCAATAATCTCGTGGTAGCGCTATCATATAAAATCTGATCAGGGAGATTTTTATGATAAAGATGAAGACCCTCACCGGGGTGCTGCTGGCCTGTGGCTTTGCCACGGGTGTCCATGCGGGACCCTTGAAACTCAACGACAAGGGCTATTTTGAAACACGCGGCGTCAATGTGCTGAACTTCAGCAACTGGTACGACGGGTTGTTCAGCGACGCCAAGATTTCCGGTATCGAACTGGTCCATCACGGCGTTCGAACCGCTACCAATGGCGATGTACGCATGAGCCCGACGCCCGGCCAATGGGACCTGATCGGCCTGATGGTCGATCGCAAGGTCGATGCGGCCAGCGGCGTGATCGAAACGACGCTGAAATATGCCGAGTTCGACTTTACCTACAAGGTCCGCACCGAAGCGAAAGGTGACGGCGTTGTCGTCAGCGTGATCCTCGACAAGCCGCTGCCCGAAGCCTTGGCTGGTCGCGCCGGGTTCAACCTCGAATTCATCCCCGCCGCCTACTTCCACAAGAGCTATATCGCCGACGGCAAGGCTGGAAGCTTCCCGCTCTATCCGTCGTCGCCGATGAAGCTGGAACCCGACGCCAAGTTCGCTCCGCAGACGGGACCGCAGACCACGGCATTGCCGCTGGCTTCGGGCAAGACGATCGTCCTGGCGCCCGAAGACGCGACTCGCCGCGTCACGGTGACGGCGTCCTCGGGCGATATCAGCCTCTATGACGGCCGCAACCAGGCGCAGAACGGGTGGTTCGTGCTGCGCTCAAACCTGCCGTCGGGCAAGACCGGTACAGTCGTTCAGTGGCAGCTAACCGCCAACAGTGTCGCCGACTGGGTGCGCCCGGCCATGATCGCCCATTCGCAACTGGGCTATGCGCCTTCGCAAAAGAAGGTTGCGGTGATCGAGCTCGACCCCAACGACAAACCCGGCACATCCGCCAAACTGCTCGAAGTCCTGGCCGATGGCACGACGCGCGAGGCCTTTACCGGTCCCGCCAAGCCGTGGGGCAAATATTTGCGTTACGACTACCTGACGTTTGATTTCTCAAGCGTCACCAAGCCCGGCCTCTATCAACTGGAGTATAACGGTCAAAAGACCGCGACCTTCCGCATCGCCGCCGACATCTATGCCGACGCCTGGCACCCGACCAGCGACGTCTACATGGCGGTCAATATGGACCATATGTATGTCCAGGAAGCCTATCGCGTCTGGCACGGCGACAGCCACAAGGACGATGCGCTTCAGGCGCCGCTCAACCACGAGCACCTCGACCTCTATGGTTCGGGGGGAGCGACCGATACGAAGTTCAAGCCGTTCGAGCACATTCCGGGCCTGAATGTCGGCGGCTGGTACGACGCCGGCGACTTCGACATCCGCACCCAGAGCCAGTACGGCGTGGTCCAGGACCTGGTCGATGTCTGGGACCGCTATAAGCCCCTGCGCGACGTCACCGCGATCGACCAGGCGCGCCGCCACGTTGAACTCCACGTGCCCGACGGCAAGCCTGACATCGTTCAGCAGGTCGAGCACGGGGCGCTCTATCTGGTGTCGCAATATAAGGCCGTCGGCCACGCCATCAACGGCGTCGTCGAGCCGGACCTGACGCAATACCCGCACCTGGGCGACGGTGTTACCAAGACCGACGGGCTCATCTACGACGCCACGCTCGGGCCGGACGAGGTGAGGGAAGGGCGTTCGGGCCGCAAGGACGACCGCTGGGCCTTCACCAACCGGTCGTCGTCGCTGGAGTACGGCTCCATTGCCGCCCTGGCTGGAGCGTCGCGCCTGCTCAAGGGACATAACGACGCGCTGGCGGAGGAATCGCTCAGCATCGCCAGACGCGTCTGGGCCGACGAGCACAGCCGTCCGCCTCATACCTTCCAGCACGGCAACGTCACCGGCGGCAACCTCCTGACCGAAGAACTGTCGGCGGCGGTCGAACTGCTGATCACCACCCGGGAGCCGCAGTATGCCAGGCGCATCGACGACATGTGGCCCGAGGTCGAGAAGGCCTTCGGCGCCAATGTGCAATGGATCGCGCGCGCCATCCCTTACATGCCGAAAACTTTCAAAACGAAAGTGAGGCCGGCCGTGGTCGCCTATAAGGCCGAGGCCGACAAGGAGGCCTTGAAGAACCCATTTGGTGTGCCGATCACCGAAGGCGGCTGGGCAGGCAATGGCGCCGTCATGCGCTATGCGCTCAACGCCGCCATGCTGCATGAGCTCTATCCGGATGTGATCGGAACGGATGCGTTGTACCGTGGCATGGACTACCTGCACGGCACGCACCCGGGGCACAACCTGTCCTTCGTGTCGGGCGTCGGCACACAGTCCAAGGAAGTCGCCTATGGCAATAATCGCGCCGATTTCAGCTTTATCGCTGGGGGCATCGTACCGGGCGTGCTGATCATCAAGCCGGATCTGCCGGAAAACCGCGAGGACTGGCCCTTCTTCTGGGGGCAGAACGAGTATGTCATTCCGATGGGGCCGACCTATATGCAGCTCACCCAAGCCGCCAACAAACTGGCGAACAGCAAGTGATTGCTACTTGGCGGCTAAAGACCCGGCCGGGCTGAACACCTGGTCGATCCTGTAGACCATGCCGTTGCCGCGGCGTTGGGGGCCAGCCTTCAGCGTCGCGGCTTTTCCGTTCTGATCGGTAAGGGTGATGACGTTGCGGACCTGGGTCGCCGTCAGGACGCAGCCGCCGGCGGTGATGACGGGATAGCTGCCGCCGTTCTGCTTGATCATGCCGGACAGGACTTTCGGCGTCAGCTCGGCCGGAATGACGTGGCACGCCGCAACGTGCGACGCGTCTACAGGCGTGGCGGCAAACGCCTTGTCGTCGGGTGCAAACACGGTCACCGGCCCCGGGCCGGACAGGGTAGCGTAGAGGCCGGCGGCCTTGGCCGCGCCATCAAACTGCGTGCGTGACCGATCGGCCGCCAGGGTTTCGGCGACCGTGCCCTTGGGCGCCCAGAATTTGGTGGAGACGGCAATGCCGCCAGCATCCTTTGTCTCGGACGCGCAGGCGCTCAAGGCCAGGGCTACCGCAGGCAGAATAAGATAAGGCCGTTTTGACATCTGATCTCTCCGCACATTTCGGGCGAAAAGCATAGAAAAGGCAGTCTCACTTTGGAATGTGAAACTGCCCGTCGATTGTCAGGATGTCATCATTCGGAATCTATTTCCTGAACAACTTCAGGTCGATATATTCGCCCATGGCCTTATAGCCGGCGATGGATGGGTGCAGGTGATCGCCGGAATCGAATTCTGCCTTCATGATGCTGGGATTGGCTGGATCGCGCGTCAGGGCGTCGAAATCGATGACGCCGTCAAAATGGCCGGGCGTGCGGATCCAGGCATTGATCGCCTGGCGGTCGGCTTCATTGGCGGCGTCGGGATGGTAATAGCCGTTGCCGCCATAGGGCAGGATGGTCGCGCCATAGACTGTGATGCCGTGCGCGTGGGCGCGATCGATGATCTGGCGATAGCTGGCGATCAGGCGGTTGACCAGGGCCGCGTGCTCTTCGGGCGTCACGGCCGCGTCGCGGGTCAGGGTGCCAAGGTCGTTCACGCCTTCGAGCAGGATCAGGTATTTGACGCCCGGTTGCGCCAGCACGTCGCGGTCCAGCCGCGCCATGGCGTTCGGGCCTGAGCCATCGAGCAGCAGACGGTTGCCGCCAATACCCTGATTGAGCACGGCCAGTGGGATTTTCGCTTCGTTGAGGCGGCGGATCAGGGTGTCGGGCCAGCGCGCATTTGTGTTGGGCTGGACGCCATAGCCATCGGTGATCGAGTCGCCCAGGGTGACAATGGCGCCCCTGGCCTTGCCTTCGACCTCGACGCCCGCCACATAGTACCAGCGGGTGATCTTCTGCGCGTCGGCCAGGTCCGTGTCGGCGACGCGGTTGCCCTTGGTAAGGTGAGAGTGGGCGCGGGCGCCCGGATGGCTGGTCTGACGTTCCGGCGGCTCGGCCTGCCAGGTCGAGACGGCCAGGTCGGTCATGCCATGGACCGGCATATCGATCGGATCTGACACGTATTCGGCGCCGGCAGGAATGGTCACCGAGGGCTGGCCGGCAAAGGTCACGACGCGACGTGTGTCCGGCTGAATGCGCGCGCTGTCGTTCGCGGCCGATTTCGCCACCTCGACGGCGCCGAAACGCACCGGTGCGGTGCCGAAAGCGTTGGACAGGCGGATACGAATGCGATTGCCTGGCGCGGTGACGCGGATGATCTGGCGCAGGGTGGCGTCGGTCAGGTCCGCCGCGGGCAGGGTGTTCTTTTCGTCCGGTGTCATCTGCGATGAGGCCCACGCAGCGGTCCAGGTCTGTTTTGGCTTGGCCAGAACGGGCGCGGCAGTGGTGGCAGTCAGGGCCAGCGCAATAAGTCCGGCACGCAGGAAGTGGCTGAACATCGATCCTCCAGGGCGCCTTATGGTAGCGCTATCTTGAAAGGAAGGTAGGCCGGTGCCGTGCGATTTGCAAGTTGTGGGCAGACAAAAAGTACCCCGGACGCTATGGGCTAAATGCGTCCGGGGTTTAAGTTAACCGATGAGCTTTGGAGCCATTGGTCAGAAGCCGCCAGATGAGAGGGCGAAGCGGCTACTGTAACCGTGATATGGTAAATGTATTAGGAGTTTCAAGATATTAAAATGGAAAAACTTTTGACTTAGTTTTAACACGATTTTGCAGAATTAAACCCCAGGTTTGCCATGATTTTGTCGTCATTTTCCTAAGTCTGTACTTATGTATAAAAGTGTACATTTGCTTGTTTCTGTAGTATTCCACCGATCGCCGCACTTGACACACCGGCGCGCGGCCCTAGTCTCCACTGATACCTTTTTTCCCGGAGCCTTCCATGTTCAAGCGCATTGTCCTGACCTCCGCCGCCGTACTGGCGCTGGCCTCGTCCGCGTTCGCTGCCCCGCCGCAACTAAACGCCGCGCGGATTTCGAAGGACGTGAAGACACTGTCTGATGACTCGTTCGAAGGCCGTGGCATTGCCACACCCGCCGAAGCCAAGGTGATCGATTTTGTCTCCAACGGGTTCAAGGCGGCGGGGCTGGAGCCCGGCGGCGAGAACGGCGGCTGGACGCAGGACGTGAAACTGCGCAAGTTCACGCTGAGCGAGCCCAACCTTGCCTTCGATACAGGGGCAGGACCCATCGCGCTTAAGCAGGGCGAAGACATCGTGGCGTCGACGCGCGGCGCGCTGGGCGATGTCAGCTTCGACAAGGCGCCGCTGGTTTTCGCCGGCTATGGCATAGAGGCACCGGAACGCGGCTGGAACGATTTCAAGGACATGGACGTCCGGGGCAAGATCCTCGTCGTCCTGGTCAACGATCCTGACTTTGCCGAGCCGCAACTGAACACGTTCGGCGGCAAGGCCATGACCTACTACGGCCGCTGGACCTATAAGTACGAGCAGGCGGCGCGCAAAGGCGCGGCCGGCGTGCTGATCATCCACGACACGGACGCGGCGTCCTATGGCTGGGACACGGTGCGCAATTCGTGGACCGGCGACCAGTACGACATCGTCCGGCCCGATCCGTCCGTGACCAGCCCGAAGCTTGAGGGCTGGATGGCGGGCGCCACGGCGGACAGGCTGTTCAAGGCGGCCGGCCTCGACCTGGCGGCCTTGCGCGTCAAGGCGCGGTCGAAGGACTTCCAGCCGGTGGCGATGAACGTGACCTTAAGCGGCGGCTACAAGGTCGCGGCATCGGAGATCGTCACCCACAACATCATTGGCCGCCTGAAGGGCTCAAAGTATCCCGACGAGACCATCCTCTATACCGGCCATTGGGACCATCTGGGCATCTGCGCCCCGGAGGCGAAGGACAAGATCTGCAACGGCGCCGCCGATAACGGCACGGGGGTTGCGACCATCATGGAAATCGCCCGCGCGTTCGGCAAGACCAAACCTGAGCGCAGCGTCGTCTTCATCGGCTTTACCGCGGAGGAAAGCGGCCTGCTGGGCTCGGAATACTATGCTTCCAATCCGCTCTATCCGCTGTCGAAAACGGTTGCCGGCATCAATATCGACATGCTGAGCACCTTTGGCCGCACGCGCAATATCGATGTCACCGGTGCCGGGCAGTCGAACCTGGAAGACCTTTTGAAGATCTATGCGTCTGAACAGGGGCGCGTAACCGAGCCCGAAGGCCGCCCGGAAGCCGGCGGCTTCTTCCGTTCAGATCACTTCCCGCTGGTCAAACGCGGCGTGCCGATGCTGGACGCCAAGGGCGGCGACGATCTGGTCAGGGGCGGCGTGGCGCGCGGCAAGGCCCTGTCCGAAGAATTCAACGAAAAGCGTTATCACCAGCCGGCCGACGAATGGTCGCCGAACTGGGACATGTCGGGCCTGCTGGAGGACGCAACCCTCTATTATCGCCTGGGCTCGGCCCTGGCGAATTCGCGCCAATGGCCGCAGTGGCGCGCCACGTCCGAATTCCGAACGGAGCGGGACAAGACGGCGGCGGACCGCAAGTAGTCTTTTGTTTTGTTGCGATATGCCTGTTGACCCTCACGCGGCGTGAGAGACTATTCCCTCGTCTTGCGCGATTTTTCCCCTCGGCGCGGAGATGGACAGGTGACACGCTATACCGTCAAACAGCTCGCCGATCTGGCCCGGATCTCGGTCCGGACCCTGCATCACTATGACGACATTGGCCTGCTCAAGCCTGCCTATCTCGGGACCAACGGCTACAGATACTACGAACAGCCTCAGCTTTACCGCTTGCAGCAGATACTGATGTACCGCGAATTCGGCCTTCCGCTCGATGAGATCAGCGATCTGATCGACGCAGCCGACTTCGACGTGGCGTCCAGCCTGCGCCAGCACCGCGCACGGCTGACCGAGCATCTGCGGCGTCAACAGGCGCTGCTCCGGGTCATAGACGAGACCCTGGCGCGGCTTGATGGAGATGAGACCATGCAAGACAGCGGACTTTATAACTGGCAATCCCCCGCCAAGCAGGCGGAATACGAGGCGTGGCTTGCCGAGCGCTACGGCCCACAGGCGCACGACTGGATCGCGAACAGCCAGCGGCGGATGGCGGGTTTCAGCGATGACGAGAAACAGGCGGCGATGGACCGGCTGAAGGCGATTGAAGGCGACCTGGTCGAGGCGTTTCAACACGGGCAGGAAGCCGATAGCGACGCGATCGAACCGGTCCTTACGGCGCATCGCGACTGGGTGGCGCACATGTGGAACCGGCCATGCCCGCCAGGCGCATATGTGATACTGTCCGACATGTATGCTGGCCACCCGGACTTCGTTGCGCGGTTCGACAGCCTGGTGCCGGGATTTTGCGCCTGGCTGGTGGCGGCCATGAAGGCGCATGCCGAACGGGCTACAGAAACATCTTAGGAGATTTCGAATGACCCTGACGTTCGAGCGTTTGAGCCAGATGGCGCTGGAATTGCCGGGCGTCGAGGTCGGGACGGCCTTTGGGGCTCCGACCTATAAGGTCGGCAAGAAGTCTTTGTTCTACTGGAATGGCGACCATGGCTGTCCGGTGTTCAAGGTCGACTTCGACGAGCGTGATTTCCTCATCGAAGCCGACCCCGAAACCTTCTTCACGACGGATCATCACCGCAACTGGCCGTGCGTCCTGGCGCGGCCGGATCGCGTCGACATCGACTGGGTGCGCCAGAACCTTAGACGGGTTTGGCGCGCCCAGGCGCCGAAGAGGTTGCTCAAGGCGCACGACGCGGATGTTAAGCAATAAGGCGGGGCCGCCGCAATTGCAGCCCTATTCGCGCCACATGACGCGGGCACTTTCGTGTCATGGGGGAGTGTCGGTTTAACGGTTCGTTCAGGTCCTATTAACCTCAAAGCTCCTACAAGCTGTTGAATTCCAGATGTACAGGAGTTGCGCATGGAACGCCGGACCTTTTTGCAAACCAGCCTCGCGGCCGCCGCTGCGTCTTCCATTCCCGGTCTTGCCCTGGCCCAGGGGGCGACCCCAGGTGCGACCCAAGGGGGGACGCCGGCACAGCCGCAACCCTATCACGACACGCCGCACTATGACCGTGATGAAATCCTCCAGGCGGGGTCCGATTTCCTGGGCGTGACGGTCGAAGCCCTGGGCGGCGCCGTCGAAAAGATCTTCGCCGACTATGGCGATCATCCGACGGCATATATCGCCGGTGAAGAAGCTTCGGGCGCCATCGGCGTCGGCGTCCGCTACGGCAAGGGCAACCTGTTCATGAAATCGCAGGCCCAGCCGACCCATATCTACTGGCAGGGACCGTCGATCGGTTTCGATACCGGCGCCAACGCCTCGCGCGTCTTCACCCTGGTCTATAATCTCGACGATCCGAACTTCGTCTACCGCCGCTATCCCGGCGTCGAAGGTTCGGCCTACTTCATCGGCGGGCTTGGCGTGACCTATCAACGCGCCGAAGGCGTCGTCCTGACGCCGATCCGCGCCGGTGTCGGCTTCCGCCTTGGGGCCAGCGTCGGTTACATGAACGTATCCCGTAAGCGGCGTATCCTGCCGCTCTAGGGTAGCTCAATCGCCGCATGGCTCGCTGCATCGGCAGCGGCGGGCAGTCGCCCTTGCCAATCGCCATCGTTCTGGCGATTGGAAATACGAAGCATGAGAATGGCTTTAAACCTCAAACCCGGCACGGCAACCGGCGGCCTTCCTTTGCACTCTGAAAGCCCAGATCGAGCAGGCGCATGACCTTGCGTGCGTCTTCCGCCGGAACGGGGTTCGGCGCCCCGTCGCGCAGCGTGCGCGCGATGTCCTCATAATAGGCCAGGTAATTGCCGGGCAGGGTGTCGATAAATTCTGGCGCGCCTGGTTCTCCATCTGTCACCACGGTGATCTGGGTCTTGACGGGGTCATGCCCCCAGCCATCGTCACCCGGCGTCCGCCTGGCGTCGAACATGTCCTTTTGACAGTCCATGCCATATTTGATGAAGCTGCCAAGCGAGCCCTGGGCCTCCATGGACGGGCCTTCGCTTGCCGACATCATCGATGAATGCAGAATGACGCGCAAGGGCCCATAACCCAGGACGACATGGAAATAATCGTCCGTGCTGGCGCCGGGGCGCTGGCCGGCGATGTCGGCGCTGATCCAGTCCGGCCAGCCGAACAGGTTCAACGCTTGATCCAGAAGGTGCGAGCCAAGATCGTACCAGATTCCCGAACCCGGTCCCGCGCGCTCGCGCCAGCGGTCGCGCACGACGGGGCGCCAGCGGTCGTAGCGCAGGATGAACTGGTAGATGTCGCCGAGCCTGTCGCGCACGGATTTGAAGGTCAGGTGATTGCTGTCCCATCGCCGGCAATGAAAGACCGAAAGTGTGCGGCCGGCTCTCTGCGCGTGGTCGATCAGGTCGCGCGCCTCCAGGTCGTTGAGCGCAAACGGCTTGTCGATAACGACGTGTTTGCCGGCGTCGAGTGCGGCGTGCGCCTGAGGAGCGTGCAGGTCGTTGGGCGTGGCAATGACGATCAGTTCGATATCCAGATCGTTCAGCGCGGCGTCGAGCGTTGGCGAAACATACATGCCCGGAATATCGGCAAGAACGTCGCCCGGGCGGGTTGAAACGATCGTCACGAGCTCAAGGCCGTTCGCAGCGCGGATCAGCGGGGCGTGAATGGTGCGGCCGGCAAAACCGTAGCCGATGAGCGCCGTCTTGACCGGATCATGCATAGTTGAAGCTCACGGAAATGCGGACGTCTTCGCTGAGGTTGATCGGCACTTCGTGGCGCAGCCAGCTTTCCCACAGAAGCACCGTGCCGGGCTCAGGCGCGATCGCCTGGAAGGCCTGATGGTCCTGGCGCGCGGACGATTTGCGCAAGGGGGCGTTCATCATCATGGCCAGGCGCGGGTCTTCGAAGCGCAGCGAACTGGCCCCATCGGGAATGGCGACGTAAAATGTGCCGGAAATGACGCTGTGCGGGTGGATGTGGCCTGAGTGCGTGCCCAGGTGCTCCAGCACGTTGATCCACATGCTGTCGAGCTTCAGCTTGCGGCCGTGCAGGTCGTATTCAAGCTGCTCAGTGAAGGCAGCGACATGACCGTCCAGCCATGTCTTCAGATGCGCGAAGATCGGCGCCCGTGCGGGCAGGTCGTTGAGTGAGGCGTACGAGGTATAGCCCAGATAGGCTTTTTGCTGCGACCATTCCTGGCCCGCCTCGTCCTCGTCGGCAATAGCGCGGCAGGTGTCGTCCAGTTCCTCGATAAAGGCGTCGAAACCAGCGCGTGTCGTCATGTCGGCGCGGTAGATTTCCGTGACGAACAAGGGCGTGATCTGGCCGGGCGTGCTTTTGCTCATAGGGTTTGCTTTGGCGCAAACCGGCGTAGGAGGCAAGTCTAGAAGTGTCCGGTCACGTCGTCGACGGACTGGTCACAGGCGGTCCGAAGCGGTTTGACGTCTTCTGACCGGGAATAAAGGCAAGGACCAGGGCTAGAACGAACGCACTGTCGTTGAGGATTGGCTGAATGCGTCCGATCATGGGGTTGGGAGGAATTTCGCCCGTTACGCGCAGATAGATGGAAACGAGTACGCCTAAAATTATGGGCATGAAGGCGGCCAAGGCGGGTAGGCCCGTCCAGCCAAGATCGTGGAAGCGTTTCGCGAGTATCGCGAAAATCGGCCACATCGTCACGACAATGATGGCAAGCTTGACCATGCTCAACATGTACCACGGCGACGAGCTGAAGGTGTTTATGCTGTCAAAGGGGAAACCAATAGTCTGCATGGCGAGGTCAATTGCCAGCAAGCTCAGTCGTACCGGCAGCACGAATGCCCAGATTGCCAGACGGCTCACGCGGCCCTGCGGCGAAAAGAAAAAGTTCCAGAAACGGAATGGTGGTTTGGTGTACGGCAAAAGCAAATCCCCCTCGGTTGCCCAAGGGGGATGTTAGCATTGCGGCCTTTAGGTGTAAACGCGAGCCTATTCCACGACCGGGCAATCGCCTGCCAGGCTGCGCGAATAGGCGTCGACCAGGGCGTTGTACGGCGGGACGAAGGTATTCGCCGTCAGGACCGTGCCATTCGACAGGGTTTCCGACTGGGCAATGCGCACTTCGAAGTGCAGGTGGATGGTTGTGTACTGCGGCACGCCGTTGGACGTGCCGAGATTGTTCGACACCAGGCCGATTTTCTGGCCGCGCTTGACCTCATCGCCGACCT
>CAMLLA010000045.1 GCA_946480525.1 uncultured Asticcacaulis sp.
GGCGATGATCAGGGGGGATGAGTCGGTGAGGGCGATGAAGCCCAGCTTGGCGGCGGAGACTTCCGGTCCCTTGCCGGCGGCGAAGGCGCCCGATGGGAACAGGGCCTTGGCGGCGGCAACGGTGGCGACGGCGCCGAACAGGGCTTCACGTCTGGAGATAATGGTCATTTCAATCCTCAGAGAAATCAGAAATTGCGCGTTTAATCAGATGGTTAAAGCTTGTATTGCAGCATGATCCAGGTCTTGGTGCGCGATGCCGGCATGGTCGGATCGGCGCGCTGGAAGTCGGCATATTTCAGCATCAGGCTGAGGTTCTTGGTCAGACCGGCCGTCAGGACGGCGTCCCATTCCTTGCCGATTGGACGTTCAAGGCGGTTGGTCTTCATGTCGTGATAGACGATGGTCAGGGTCGGGTTCATGAACCACGGCGCCCAAGGCCGGGTGTGGCCGGCGACAACCAGGGTGAGGTTGAGGTCATCGATTCCGTCGGCGAAGGTCTTGTTGCCGCCGGTCGCACCGAAGACGTCGGCGAAGCCTTCGAAGGCGTGGACGGTGCCAAGCGGTGTGATGAAGCCCTGGGTGCCATTGCCTTCCAGCGACTCGTAGTTCAGCTTGACGGTGAAGATGTCCCAGGTCGCGTTGGCTTCCATCATCGTCTCGCTGAGGTCGAACACGGCGGTATTGTCGCCGGCAGGTTCCTGTTCGGCGTATTGCGCTATGTATCCCAGCTTGACCGACGAGGCCCAGGTCGTGCCGAAAACGCGCAGGCCTTTCGTATCTACCGAAGACAGGCGGGCATTGGTGATATCGGCGGCGACCGGCGTCTTGGCCGCAGTGGTGAAGCGCAGATTGTAGTCGAAGGCGGTGACCTTGACGGCTTCGTTGAAGCTGTAGGTCGCATTCAGCACGTAGGAGTTTGAATTCCAGTCCTTGGCATCGGCGACGACGCGGTTGATCCTGCCGAGATAGGCAGCGGTCAGCTTGACGCGGAACAGTGTGGTGTCGACGCGGACGGCATCGAAGGTCTGTTCGTCCTGGCGCCAGCCGACATTGCCGATGAAGCGGGCGTCATCCAGGATCATGCGCTGGCGGCCAACCGTCAGGGTCGTTTCCGCCGTCGGCGTCCAGGTCAGCTGGGCGCGGTTGATTTCGGTTACCACCGGATCGACGACGTTCGGGAAGGTCGTCTTGCCGTTGATCGTCGAATTGTACTTTTCTGTTGGCGCGAGCACGCTGTCGATTTCGACCAGCGCCTTGACGCCATGGAAGTCGCCGCTTTGCAGGCCCAGGCGGTTGCGCCATGTCACGGCCTCGGCCTTTGCTGCGATGCCCTGCTGATCGACGCCTTCGAACCTCAGGCTCGATTCGACGATGGGCTTCGAAGCCGCCAGAGCTTCCGCGATCGTATCTTCAGCGCGCACTTCAGCGGCCGCCAGCAGGGCGCTCATCGCACAGCCTGCTGCCAAAATGTCCCGTACTTTCACCTGTATCCCCTTGGAAGAAAGCATAAAAAAACGCCCCACGCGGACAGTTCCGAAACATCGGACCGGTCACCTGGGACGTCATTGTCTATGTGAGTGGCGCCCGCATTGGCGCCGTATCTGTGAGGTATGCAGCCATCCTTGGCGGCATGGCTAAGGTTTGTCCGAACCCGTCATTTCGTCAATGCACAGGACGGTTGTTTTTGAATATTTTGGCGCTGCACAAATGCACCGCAGCAAATTTGTCACAAAAAGGACGGACGTGGGTCTGTTTTGGAGACTTGTGTGCACTGTAAAAAAACGCACTAAATAATTTCAACTGAAACTTTGTCGCCTTTTAAGCGCAGCGGAAGACGCCACCGTCGAACAGGACGTTGGGCGGCATGGTGATCGGCTGGGGACGGGCCGCCAGCGACCAGGCGCGCAGGTGGCCGCCTTCGTCCTTTTCATCCTGTACCGGCAGATTGAAGCCGAGAGACTCGGCGGCTTCACGCCACAGGTCCGGCCGGTAGATATTGCGTGCCAGCTGATCGAAGTCGTGGTCGGGAGACAACATGCCCCACCGCACCATCTGCCCCAGGAACCACTTGGCGTGGCTGATCCATGGGAAGGTTGCGGCTTCCGGATCAAGCGTCAGTCCGCTGCCGCCCTCCGACAGGGCAATGTCGATCGCTTCGGCCGGGGCATTGACATAGGCGTGCCGCGCCAGGATGCGGATGAGATCACCGCGGTTGCCGGCGTCGGCGGCCCACTGGCCGGCGCGGAGCAGGGCCCGGACCAGGGCCACGGCGGCCTCGGGATTGGCTTCCGCCCAGGCGGCGCGCAAGCCGAGGATTTTTTCCGGCTTGAGGCTCCAGTAGTCGGGATCGGAGAAAAGCACTTCGCCGCGGCCCAGAAGCTGAGCCGTTTGCGGCCACGGCGAGCCGGCCGAAAAACCGTCGATCACGCCGTCCTTGATCATGTCGGCCATGCGCGATGGTGGCACCACGATCCATTGAATCTGCCGTTCCGGATCGAGCCCGGCCGCCGATACCCAATGGCGTAGGACGAAATGGTGCGGCGACCAGGTAAAGGGCACGGCAAAGACAAGCCGTCCCAGTCCTTCGCGCTTCCGCCGCTCGACTTCGCGGGCCAGCAGGCGGGCGCTGCCCATGAGGCTCTTGTGCGTATCGCCGCCATCCTGCAGCCGCTCCTTGAGAGCCGCGGAAACCAGGACACCGTTGCCGTTGGCGCCAAGCGCCATCGGGGCGATGATCCGCCCCATGGATGGGCCAAGGCCGAGCGCGGCCGCCAGCGGCATCGGCGCCAGGGTATGGGCGGCATCGATCATGCCATAGGCCAGCTTGTCGCGGATGGTCGACCAGTTGGCCTCGCGGCTGAGCGTCACCCTCAGACCTTCGCTGTCGTAAAACCCCAGCGCTTCGGCGACCACGATCAGGGCCGCGTCATTCAACGGCGAAAAGCCGATCTTTATCTGCATGTCGCTGGACATCATTCGCCTCCCGGCTTCAGCAGGTCGCTGACCGCCAATATGTCGGCGGCCACGGCCTGGATCGGACGGCCGGTATCCATGGCGTGCTTGCGCAGGACCTTGTAGGCCTCGTCTTCGGTCAGATTTCTGGATTTCATCAGCACGCCCTTGGCGCGATCGATCGTTTTGCGCGCCGCAAGATCAGCCTTGGCCTTGTTCAGGTCGTTGCGCAGCGATTGCGTCATGGCGAAGCGTTGGGCGGCCACCGTCAGGATCGACGACATGCGCTTGGGGTTATAGCCATCGACGATATAGGCGGCGACGCCGGCTTCCAGCGCTTGCGCGGTGGCGTTTGCATCGGAGCGGTCGACGAACATGACGACGGGACGCGGGACCTGCTCATTGGCGACCTGAAGCGCCTCCAGCATGTCGCGGTCCGGGCTTTCGCAGGCGATGATGACCATTTCCGGGTCGAAGTCGCGCAGCATGCGCAGTTCCAGACGCGGCCAGATACGGACCATCATTTCCTGGCCGGGATAATCGGCACGGATTCCTTCCGCGACCGAAGCGGCGCGGACTTCATCAGGATCAATAATCAGTACGTGCATACGCGTGTGAACGGAGCCTCACCGCAAAGGTATGTTGCGACGCGGCAAAAGGCATATCACATCACAGAAACATTCCGTAACGATTACTCGCCGTGCAGATGTTTCCACGGATTGTCGACCTTGTTGCCGACAAAGTCGTCATAGGTCGTGCCGTCGACCGGATAGCCGACCCCCATGGTCTTGGAGTCGCGCCAGGCGTCGGTGAGCACGTCGCGCAGGTCCGCAGCCCCCTTGCCGAGCGCCTTGGCCAGGAAAGTCTTACCGCGGGGGTCGCCGCCCTTGAACCCGCCTTCCTTTTCGGTTGCGTACATCGGTTCGATGTCGTTCCAGCTCTTCATCAGACGATCGGCGAAACAGATATCGATCCTGGCCGTACAGGCGGCCGGCGCCCCCATATTCGCGCGGACATCGGCGGGCGTCAGGTTCGCCGACACGAAGTCGGCTTCGATAGGGCCGTGCACCTTTTCGTTGGTGTAGCCCTTCGGGTTCGGATAGTCGCCCCAGCCGTTATAATGGATGCTGAGGTGCATCGGATTGGTCGAGTCGCCGACATAATGCGACAGTATGCCGATGTCGCGCAGCATCACCTGTTCGCGGCGCAGACGGTCGGCGCGGTACCAGGCCTTCCGGGCCTTGTCGGTCTCACGCGTTTCCATCAGGCTGAGGACGCGCCATTGCGCCATGTCCTTCACGACCTGCTGATAGGCATCGACAAGGGCATAGGGCAGATAGCCGGATTTCCACGGGTCCGAACCGGCAGCGCGCGTGGCGGCGTCGAAATCGAAGCGCGTGCCCGGCAGATTATCGAGGGTATGGCCCGAAAAGGTCTTGCCCTCATCCGTCAGGTCGACGAAGTGGGCGGCGTTGCGGTCCGAGTCGTGGACCTTGCCCGAGTTGCGCCAGCGGTCGGGCTCACGCGAGAACTCGCCGACACTGGCGATGGCAAGGGGCGTGCGCAGGAAGGCCGGCAGATGCGAGGGCAGGGCGCGCATCGCTTCTTCGCCGATCATGCGATGGCCGTGATCTCCCCACGCCAGAGCCTGGCTGGCGATCAGCGAGCCCATGATCATCGTGGTCACAAGCGTCTTGAACTTCATGGTGCGTACCTTCGCGTTATGCATACTGTTACAGGCTTAACCATGGCCCGTGTCAACTCTATGAACGGCATTTATAACGCGCATCTTGTCCCCAAACCGCTTCGCACTTTTGGGGATGCGCTTTTGGGTTGGCGCGCATCTTGTCCCCAAACCGCTTCGCACTTTTGGGGATGCGCTTGCTAATCCGTTTCCGGCGCCAGGGTGACCTTCAGCCCGTTGAAATCGTCACGCATGATGATCTGGCACGACAGGCGCGAATTCCGCTTGACCATAAAGGCCTCGTCGAGCTTCTCGTCTTCTTCGTCGGTCTTTTCGACCAGCCTGGGCAGCCATTCATTATCGACATAGACGTGGCAGGTGGCGCATTCCAGCGCGCCGCCGCACTCCGCCTTGATTGGCAGGCCGTTGTCGCGGATGATTTCCATGACACGCCAGCCTTCGAGAGCGGGCAGGGTGTGGACCACGCCGTCGCGGTCGGTGCATAGGATGTGGAGTTCTTCGTCGGACATCTGAAAGCCTGTTTATAGCGTCGAGGGAGGCTTTAAAACGCCCTGCGCCGCTTGCCAATGGAAAAAGCGTCGCACGTCCTTGCGGGTTAAGGCCGGACCTTGCCGGTCAGGGGCGGCGTCATCGGCGGCGGCAAACAAAAAGCCCCTGAACCGAGGGTCCAGGGGCTTAAGACGCGTGTCTCTCAGGCTTAGTACTTGAACGCCACGCCTACGAAGAGCGAGCGGTCGTCCAGATCGACATTGGCGCCCTCGATCGTCTTGTCACCATAGTTGGTGGCGCGGACTTCTACGCGGCCAAAGACCTTGTCGCTGAAGGCATAGTCGACGCCGGCGCCGACGACCGGGCCGTAGAAGCTCTTGCTCGCCCTGTCGCCGTTGAATTCGATGAAGGCTTGCGTCATGCCGAAGCCGGCCGTGGCATAGACCTGAGCCTTGTCAACCGTGTAGCCGACGCGGCCGCGCAGCGAGGCCGAGTAATCGGTGCCCATTTCCAGCGTGTCACCGAAAACGTCGTATTCGTTGGTGTTGTTGTCCTTGCGCAGATCGGCTTCGACGGCGTAGACCCAACGGTTTTTCTGGGCTGCGTAGCCGATAAAGCCGCCAAGATTGGCGCCGTTGAAATCTTCTTCGGCCGAATCCGTACCGTCGCTCAGCTCAACCGTTGTCTTGCCGTAACCCAGTTCAGCGCCGACATAGCTGCCGGTCCATTCCTGAGCCTGGGCGAGCGCCGGCATGGCCAGAACCGAAACAGCAGCGAGAAGTACCAGTTTTTTCATAAGTTTGTCCCCTATAGATGGTAAAATAACGCGCCACCCGTACGGTATCGAAATAGCGGTGGCAAACGATTCCAGCCGTGTGTTGCAGAAAATCACAAAAGTGATGTATTTTTAGCGCAGCTGTGCCCGGTGGACGGTGAAAACGGAGCGGCGATATAGACCCTGTCCGGCCACATTGCCGGAAACGGCTCATTTTCAGCAAAGACAAGTATCCGCGCCTTGCTTGGCAAGGTGCTGGATCACGCACGGACTGTCTGGGAAAAGGAGAAAATGGTGGGTGGGCACGGACTCGAACCGTGGACCCGCTGATTAAGAGTCAGCTGCTCTACCAACTGAGCTACACACCCAAACCATTTCAGTCATCACCGGGGGTTGGTCCCCGGGATCAAGGCGGCGGAACATAGCCATTTTTTACTGGGTTTCAAGCGCAAAATCAGTTTAGTCCCTGTTTTTTCTGAGTCGGCTGAAAAGGGCAGGATCATGGCGATGCGGGATATCACGGGTGCGGTCGATTTCGCCTATCTCGAAGCCTATACAATGAACGATCCCGGGATCATCGAAGAGGTGTTGCGCCTGTTTCGGCAGCAGTGCGAACTGTGGGCGCCACTGCTCGATACCGGTCACGAAGGCTGGCGTGACGCCGCGCACACCTTGAAAGGCGCTGCCGCCGGTATCGGCGCGCAGAACCTGGCGGCACTGGCCGGCGAAGCGGAGAAGGGCGACGCCGAAGGCGCGGCCGGCCGATTGGAAAAGGTCAAGACTGAGATGGCCGCCGCACTGCATGATGTCGCAGCCTATGTTCACGGCCTGCACCTGCGCAGCCTGAAGGGCTAGCGCAGCCTTTAAGCCGGCCGTTAGCCCGGCGGCCACGCTCGAGAAACCGGATGACTTTCGCCCATACCGCGTCCAAACCTGCGAGTACGGATACTAGCCCAGGTTACCAGTGAAGAAGGTTGTGAGTTTGTCCCACGGAATCAGGCCAACCCGGTCATAGAGATCAACGTGACCGGCACCGGGAATCCATAGTAGTTCCTTGGGTTCGGCGGCACGCTTATAGGCGTCTTCGCTGAACTCCCGCGAATGTGCCTGGTCGCCGCTGATGAACAGCAACGGGCGTGGCGAAATCGTTTCGATGTCGTTGAAAGGATAGAAATTCATGAACTTGACGTTACTCGTGACGGTCGGCTTGGTGGTCCGTTCGGGTGTCTCGCCTGCCGGCGTGAACGCCCCGCGCGGTGTCCGGTAAAAGTCATAGAATTCGCGCTGGATCGGGTGGGTGTCGGCCGTCAGTCGCAGGTCCGTGCCGCCGGCAACCTCGATCGGCGCACCCGCGAATTCGGCGTCGCGCTGTCTTGCTGCTGCGGCAATCGTCGCCTTGCGCTGTTCGATCGTCTGGGAATGATTGAGCGCGTTCCGATTCACCGATCCCATGTCGTACATGCTGACGGTCGCGATTGCCCTGAGACGCGGATCGATCTTGGCTGCGCTGACCAGGAAGCCGCCGCTGCCGCAAATGCCGATCCCACCTATACGATTGCGGTCGACGAAGGCCTGCGCGCCCAGGAAATCGACCGCTGCGCTGAAGGCCTCGGCATAAAGGTCGGGGCAGACGGCGTTGCGCGGCTGGCCTTCGCTTTCGCCCCAGAAGGGCATGTCGATCGCCAGCGTAATGAAGCCCCGCTCGGCCATCTTGGTAGCGTAGAGGTTGGCGCTCTGTTCCTTGACCGCGCCCATCGGGTGGCTGACCACGATCGCCGGGTGCCGTGCGGTCAGGTCGAAGGCATTAGGAACAAACAGGTTGCCGGCGACCGTAGTCTGGTACTGGGTTGGAAACCTGACCTTTCGCAAGGCCACCTGATCGCTGGTATAGAAATTGTCGGCATCATTGGACATGTCTTGAGCCTTTGCGGCGTTTGATGGGATGAGTGAGGCAACGGCAAGTGTCGTGGCGGCCGCGCCGGTGAGTTGCAATATCGTGCGGCGGGACGGCGGATTCTGCGTCATGGGCGTTTTTTCCTGAAAGGGGTGCCAGGGGTAAATACGGCACCACGAAGATCAGGCCGTGGCGCCCGACGGCTGTCGAAGCTGCTGGTGACGGACGCAATCAATGCGCTGACGTAAGGCGTAAGCGTCCCCCGGCGCGCCGGGGGCGCGGGTTTGGCGGCGTCCTCCGCATCGGTGTCCTGGATGTTTTCTGGGCTGTCGAACATGCCCGTGTCCTTGCGTTACGTCGTGCGGTGCGCGACTGACGAGGGCAAGATAGTGAGGCCGTGTTCCCGGTATAACCGGCCATCTGGTTCACGCGGCGATGAGCGGAATTCAATGTCAATGGCCGGATGCAGGGTCAGAGACCTAACGGTCGAACCTCGCGGATCAGGTCGATCAGAAGGCGCAGGCCGGTCGGCACGTGATGACGGCTGGAATAGTAGATATGGAACCCTGGTCCGACGGGCGCCCATTCGTCGAGCACCGTCACAAGCTCGCCAGCGGCAAGAAGGGACGACACGGATGGATGCGGGACGTAGGCGAGGGCAGCCCCGCGCCGCGCCAGATTGAGGGCGAATCCTGTGTTGTCTATCGTCACCGGCCCCGGCACATTGAGCGCCAGATCAGCTTCGTCACTCTCAAGTTCCCAGCGGTATATGCTGTTGTTGCCCAGGCGGATCTTCAGGCATCTGTGTTGAAGCAGGTCACGCGGGTGCGTTGGCGTCCCGTGCGCCACAAGGTAGGTCGGTGCGCCGACAACCACCCAACGGATGTCGGCGGACAAGCGCCGGGCAATCAGGTCGTAAGGCACGGTTCCGCCATAACGTATGCCGGCGTCATAGCCTTCGCCGATGACGTCGACCATCTGGTTCGACACACAGACGTCGATTTCGATATCCGGATAGCGATCGACGAACAGCGGCAGAACAGGGGCAAGCAGAAGCGTGCTGGCGTCTTCCATGACGTTGAGCCTGATCCTGCCCTTGGGCTCCGTGCGCAGCCGGTTAAGGGATTCAACGGCCAGACCGATTGCGTCGAACGGGCCGCTCAGTGCGGCGAAGAGTTCCTCACCGGCGGCCGTAAGCGTGACGCTCCGGTTGGTGCGATTGAGAAGCCGTATGCCCAATCGCGTTTCTAGCCCTTTGAGGGAGTGGCTGAGCGCCGAGGCACTGACCCCTTGATCGAGGCCCGCGCGGCGGAAATTGCCATGCCTGGCTATAGCGAGGAAGTGACTGAAGTCCGCAAGATCGGCACGATTGACGTTCATCCCCGGACTATGCCTCCGGTGCTGTAGCCTGACAATGACGATGAGCTACATTCAACGCACACGTGTTCGGTCATGTAGCGTCAACACCGCACAATGCATTCATAAAAGTCCGACAATTTTCTTTTCATCCCTCAAAACCTGTGGTAGCGCTATCACAACGGCGGAAAACGCTGACTTTGCCGGCACCAATAGCCGGGCAGACGAATGGGAGTACATCATGAAATCCATCGTGCTTTCGGGCGCGTTCGCCGGTGCGGTCATTGTCGCCCTGCTGCCGGTGACGGCGCAGGCCGAGGACCACGCGACCCTGACTATCGATGCCACCAGGTCTGGCGCAAAGATCGACCGGCGCATATTCGGGCAGTTCGCCGAGCATCTGGGCAGCGGCATCTATGACGGCATCTGGGTCGGCAAGAACTCGAAAATCCCTAACACGCGTGGCATCCGCAATGATGTCGTCGCGGCGCTGAAGGACATCAAGGTGCCGGTCGTGCGCTGGCCGGGCGGCTGCTTCGCCGACGAATACCACTGGCGGCGCGGTATCGGTCCGGAACGCAAGGCGATGATGAACGCCAACTGGGGCGGGGTGATCGAGCCCAACACCTTCGGCACTGATGAATTCATGGACTTCGCCAATCAGGTCGGTGCTGAAGCCTATATCTCCGTCAATGTCGGTTCGGGCACGGTCGGCGAAGCGGCCGAGTGGCTGGAATACATGACGTCCAGCACGGAAGACGGCATCGGCGCCGAACGTGCGAAGAACGGCCACGCCGAGCCTTACAAGGTGCCGTTTGTCGGTCTGGGCAACGAAAGCTGGGACTGCGGCGGCGCGATGACGCCTGACTTCTATGTCAGCCAGATGAAGATGTACGCCCGCTTCGTGCGCAACTACAACAAGGCCGCGCCGATGCAGCGCATCGCGGTCGGCCCCAGCGGCCCGGACACGGCCTATACCGAAGCGGTGATGAAGTCGTACAAGGGCCGCAGCTGGGCGTGGGACATCGAAGGTTTGTCGCTGCATCAGTATACAACCGGCGGCGGCTTCCCGGTGAAGCAGCCATCGACGGGCTTCGGCGAAAAGGAATACGCCGTCATGCTCAAGGATACGCTGGGCATGGAGCAACTCGTCGCCACCCACTCGGCTATCATGGACAAGTACGATCCCGAAAAGAAGGTCGCCCTGGTCGTCGATGAGTGGGGGGCGTGGTATGCCGCCACGCCCGGAACCGACCCCGGCTTCCTGATGCAGCAGAATACCCAGCGCGACGCCGTGCTGGCTGCGCTCAACATCAATATTTTCGCCCGCCACGCCGATCGCGTGCGCATGGCCAATATTGCCCAGATGATCAATGTCCTGCAGGCCATGATCCTGACCGACAAGGACAAGATGGTCCTGACGCCGACCTATCATGTCTTCAAAATGTATGTGCCATTCCAGGATGCGACCTTCATTCCGGTCGCCTACGACGCCGGCCGCTACAGCTACGGCGACATCACACTGCCACGTCTCGACGCGGTTGCGGCAAAGGGTGCGGACGGCAAGCTCTATCTGTCGCTGACCAACATCGATCCCAACAAGCCGATCGACGTCGATGTGGCGGCGATGGGACTTGCCGTCAGGTCCGTGTCCGGCCAGACCCTGGCGGCGAAGTTCGACGCTTTCAACACCTTCGACGCACCCGGCGCCGTCACGCCGAAGGCGGTGTCGGCCAAGCTGAAGGACGGCAAGGCGATTGTGCGCCTGGCTCCGGCCTCGATCACGGTTCTGGCTTTGCAGCCCTGACTATCAGTGCAGCCGTGTCAGTCGATCGCTGACACGGCGCGCATCGGTGAAGTTCCATAAGTATTACCCGCCGCGTCTTGACGCGCGGCAAAGCCTTCATCGTCTCTGGTCTTGTGCTGTGAGACGGTTTGCAGCGCCGTGCGCGCGCGTCTCTATCGAGCGATATGGCAAAAAGTCTGAAGCGGTTTTGCCTGAATATCGCGACAAAACAAAATTTTAGAGGTTGATATGTCCGACCAAACCAAACTCTCCGTGTCGCGCCGGCAGGCGCTGGCCATGTCCACTGCCGCCGGTATCCTTGCCTCCGCGCCCGCGTGGGCGCAGGCCGGAAAACCCATTGCCGCGACCCTGAAGGTTGGGCAGGAGCGGCCGCCGATCAATCCGTTCATCTATGGCGGCTTCCTTGAGCATATCGGCGACCTGATCAATCACAGCCTGTGGAGCGAGGTCCTCGACGACCGCAAATTCTATCACCCGATCGACTCCAAACCGGCGCCTGAGCCGCAGGGCCGTCCGGGGCGCAACCGTGATAGCAACAAGTGGCGGCCGGTCGGTCCGGATGCGGCCATCATCATGGACCGCAAGGCGCCGTGGGTCGGCGATCAGTCGCCGGTCGTGCAACTGGCAGGGGCTGAGCCGCGCGGGATCGCCCAGTCGGGCCTGGCCCTGGCCGCCAAGGACTATGTCGGCCGGATCGTCATCGCTGCCGACGCCGGCGCCGACATCTCCGCCACCCTGATCTGGGGCAGCGGGCCAGCCGACCGCCAGACGGTCAAGGTCGCGGCGACGAAAGACTGGAGCAAGGCGCCGTTGCGTTTCACGTCCAAGGCCGACACGACCGAGGCGCGCCTTGAGATCATCGGCACCGGCACCGGCAGCTTCCGCATCGGCGCCGTGTCGCTGATGCCGGCCGACAATATCAAGGGGTTCCGCGCCGACACCATCGCCCTGATGCGCGAAGTCGACTGCAAGATCCTGCGCGTCCCCGGCGGCAACTTCATCTCGTCCTATGACTGGAAGAACACCATCGGTGATCCGGACAAGCGCCCGCCGATATTCGATCCGGTGTGGAGCTTCGCCCAGCCCAACGATGTCGGTGTCGATGAACTGCTGCAGATGTGCCAGCTGATCAATGCCGAGCCGTCCTGGGCGATCAGTACAGGTTTCGATGGCCCGCGCTCCGGCGCCGAACAGGTCGAATACGTCAACGGCGCGGCCGACACCGAATGGGGCGCCAGGCGTGCCGCCAACGGCCATCCCGAACCTTATCGCGTCAAGTACTGGAATATCGGCAATGAGATGTACGGCAACTGGCAGATGGGCCACATCCCGCTGAAACAGTATGTCGTCAAGCACAACATGTTCGCCGACGCGATGCGGAAGGTCGATCCGTCGATCTACATCATTGCGCCCGGCGGCTTCGTCGACGAGATGACGACGGGGCAGGGGATCTTCGTCGCCGGCCAGCCGAATGTCGAATTCGGCTCCGAACGCGACTGGGCCAACGGCATGATGACCCATGCGTGGGGCCGGTTCGATGCCCTGGCGACGCACGCTTATCCGCCGGAAAACAAGAAGTTCGATATGGCGACCGGCAAGCTGTTCGACGTCCAGCGCCCGCTGGTCGAATGGGCGCGCCAGCCCGCCAACCGCGTCCTGACCATGGTCGAGTGCTGGGAAGAGTACAAGCGTCGCCATCCGGCGCTCAACGACGGCAAGGTCAAGGTCTTCTTCGACGAATATGCCTACAGCTTCCGGCAGACCTTGAAGACCTGTCTGGCCCTCGGCATGTGTCTGCACGAATTCTTCCGCCACACCGATTTCATCGACATGGCCGGCTATACCATGGCCACCGGCTGGCTCAACTTCGACCGTACACGCTCGGTGATCAGCGCCACTGGCCGGCTATATCAGATGTACAACCAGCATTTCGGCACGATCCCTGTCGAGGTTACGGGTTCCCTTCCCGTACCGAAGCCCGAATTCCCTGCGGGCGGGGATCAACCTCGCGTCAATGCCGGCAGCGCCACCTATCCGCTGGATGTGTCCGCCGCGCTAACGGCGGATCGCAAGGCGCTGGTGGTCGCTGTTGTCAACGCGACGGAGCAGCCGCAAAGCCTGCAACTCGACCTGGAAAGGTTTGCCGCGGCAAAGCGTGGCCGGAGCTGGACGCTGAGCGGGTCGCGCCTGGAGGCGGAAAACGTCGTCGGCAAGCCACCGGAGGTCTCGGTCGTCGAGGGCCGGTTCGATACCGGATCGCCGCTCAAAATCGCGCCGACCAGCATCGCACTTTATGAATTCGCCCACGCCTAAGTGAGGACCGCATGAAAACGCCCGACACCTATCGTACTCGCAACCGCAACCTGACCGTCGCCGTCCTGGCAATGCTGACGTCGGCCGGCGCCTTGCAGGCTGCATACGCGCAAAATCCGCTGGATGCCCAGCCCTATCAGGACGTCACCAAACCGGCCGATGAACGCGCCGCCGATCTCGTCTCGCGCATGACGCTCGAGGAAAAGACCGCCCAGCTGATCAACGATGCGCCCGCTATTCCGCGCCTGAATGTCCGCGAATACAACTGGTGGAACGAAGGCTTGCACGGCGTGGCCGGCGCCGGTTACGCCACCGTATTTCCGCAGGCCGTGGGTCTTGCGGCGACCTTTGACGAGCCGCTGATCCATGATGTTGCTGAAACCGTCAGCATCGAGTTCCGCGCCAAGCACGTCGAAAGCCGTCACCGTTTCGGTGGTTCGGACTGGTTCCGCGGCCTGACTGTCTGGTCGCCGAACATCAACATCTTCCGCGATCCGCGCTGGGGGCGTGGCCAGGAAACCTACGGCGAAGACCCTTACCTGACGGCGCGGATCGGCGTCGCCTTCGTCAAGGGACTGCAAGGCGAAGACCCGGTCTACTATCGCACGGTCGCGACACCCAAGCACTATGCCGTTCACTCCGGTCCCGAAGCCGGGCGTCACCGCGACAATATCAATCCATCGCGCTACGACCTCGAAGACACCTATCTTCCGGCCTTCCGGGCGACGATTACCGAGGGCAAGGCGATGTCGATCATGTGCGCCTATAACGCCATCGACGGTCAACCGGCGTGCGCCAACGAAGACCTGCTGGTTAAGCACCTGCGCAAGGACTGGGGGTTCAAAGGCTTCGTCGTGTCGGACTGCGATGCGGTCGGGGACATCTATTACAAGACCTCGCATCATTATAAAAAGACACCGGAAGAGGGCGTAGCCGCCGCCTACAAGGTCGGCACCGACCTGATCTGCGGCAACGCCAATGAGGCCGATCATCTGACCAGCGCTGTCCGCAAGGGCCTGCTGACGGAAGGCGAGCTGGACACCGCGCTTATCCGGCTGTTCACGGCCCGCTTCAAGCTGGGCCAGTTCGATCCGCCGGCCAAGGTCTTCCCCAAGATCACCGCCGGCGATTACGACACGCAAGGTCATCGTGATTTTTCGCAAAAGGTGGCCGAGGCGGCCATGGTCCTGCTGAAGAACGACAACAATATCCTGCCGCTGAAGAGCGAGCCGCGCACCATCGCCGTGATCGGCCCCAATGCCGACTCGATCGATGGGCTGGTCGGCAACTATAATGGGGAACCGTCGCATCCGGTCACCGTCCTGGCCGGTATCAAGGCGCGCTTCCCCGATGCCACGGTGCGCTATGCGCAAGGCTCTGGCCTGATCGATCCGGTCATGGCCGCCGTCCCCGACTCTGTCTTCTGTCGTGACCAGGCCTGCGCCGAAAAGGGCGTAACGGTCAGTCAGTTCGCCTCCGCCGATATGGCGGGCAAACCGCAAACGCAACCGGGCATCGGCATGCGTCAGGCCTGGGCGGGCGACAACCGCAGCGGCGGCACACGTTTTGACGGCTACCTGACGGCGCCGGAAACGGGCGAATACCGCTTCCGCTACGATGCCCACGGCGGCTATCGCATCTGGATCAATGACAAGCTGATCGTCGATGCCTGGCGCGTCGACTGGCGTCCGTCGATCGCCACCGGCGCGGTGACGCTCGAAGCGGGCAGCCGCGCCAAGATCCGCGTCGAATCCTTCCAGCGCCAGCCCAGGGGTGATGAAAAGCTGGTGTGGAGCATACCGTCCGATACGGGCGCCAGGGAGGCCGTGGCGGCCGCAAAGGATGCCGATCTGGTGATCTTCGCCGCCGGTCTGTCGCAGCGCGTCGAAGGCGAGGAGATGCGGGTCGAAACGCAGGGCTTCTCAGGCGGCGACCGCACCAGCCTTGACCTCCCGCCTGTCCAGCAAAAGGTCCTGGAGCAGGTCAATGCGGTCGGAAAACCCGTCGTCCTGGTCCTGATCAATGGCTCGGCTTTGGGCGTCAACTGGGCGGATAAAAACGTCCCGGCCATCGTCGAAGCCTGGTATCCGGGCGGGCAGGGTGGCGCGGCCGTCGCCCGCCTTATCGCCGGCGACTACAGCCCGGCGGGCCGCCTGCCCATGACCTTCTATCGCTCGGTCGACCAGTTGCCGGCCTTCAGCGACTACAGCATGAAGGGCCGCACATACCGCTACTTCAAACGCCACTAAAAGCATTTTTCTCGGCCTGAG
>CAMLLA010000046.1 GCA_946480525.1 uncultured Asticcacaulis sp.
ATAAGTGCCTTCTTGTAGGCATATTATAAAGGCTGCAGTGTCCTGATCGGACATTCACGTCACTGAAGGATCGATTGCTGATTTTTCAAAAGTGCGACAATGTATAGACAACGTTGTCGTTGTGGTGTGATTCCGACGCAGCCTTAAGCGCCGCTGTCGATTCCTGTCTGTTCACGGCATATTGGCGGAACCCCATGCGGCCGGGCGCGCCTCAGGTCGCTGAAATGCGTTTACACCGGCTAAGAACGCTTTAAATCTTGAGGGGGCATCGGACTTTCTCATAGGCTTATGAAAAACCTGACTATTGTCGATATTGCACGCGAAGCGAAAGTCTCCATCAAGAGCGTTTCGCGCGTTCTCAATCACGAGCATGGGGTAAGCCCCTCGACGCGGACCCGCATTCAGGCAATCATCGACGCGCACGGCTTCAAGCCGAATGCCGCCGCCCGCTCCCTGCCAGGCTCCCGCAGCTACCTGGTCGGGCTCATGATCTATAGTGACGAAATTCACTACTACTATAGCGCTCTGCAAACCGGCGTCATGCGGGCCGCCCGACGTCATGGCTATCACATGATCATGGAGCCCATGCGCGGTTATGAACAGGAGGACCGTCTCACGGTGCTCAAGCGCCTGAGCACATCGCGGTTCGATGCGATGATCGTGCCGCCTCCCATGTGCGACAATCCCGATATTCTCGACATGCTTGAAGAGCTGGATATCCCCTATATCCGAATTGCCCCGCGGCTCCAGCCGGAGCGCTCTTCTTATGTCTTCATGAACGACGTCCAGGCCGCTTATGATGCTGTCGATCATCTTTGGCAATTGGGACACCGCGATATCCTCTACGTCGGTTTCAGTGAAACCGGCGCCAGCGAGGATCGCTACCAGGGTTATACGCAATATTTCCGGGACAAGAGTTTGGTCCCTCCCTACCCCCTGATGAAAGTCACCGCGGCGGACGCCAAGGGCTCGATCGCAACCGGCGAAGCGATCATGTGCTCAAGGAACCGGCCGACCGCCATTTTCGCTGGGAACGACATGATCGCGTTTGGCTTGATGACGGCAGCAGCGAAAAACGGGCTCAACGTGCCCGGTGACATGTCCATTGTGGGTTTCGACGACAGTCCTGGCGCAGAATCGGTCTGGCCTCCACTCACCACCATTCGCCAGCCGATCACGGACATGGGCGAGACAGCTATGAATTCCGTCGTCAAGGGGCTGGGCGGCGACCTTGCCGTTAAAATCAAGGAAGTTCAGAAGCTGGATTTCAGTCTGATCATACGGGGCACAACGGCGGCACCGAGGTAGGCCGATGTTCGCCCTGTCAGGCGCGGCTTTTGCTGTGCTTAAACGCGTGGCAATGTGGCGGCCATGGGTCGTTCATCACCGTAGGCCATTGAACAAGTAATGGAAATGGTGCCGCTTAGGTGACTCGAACACCTGACCCCCTCATTACGAATGAGGTGCTCTACCGGCTGAGCTAAAGCGGCCCGGAAAACCCGCGAAAGGCAAATTGGCCTCGCGGACAGGGGCGTGTCTTTACACAACTGCATGCCCCTTGCCAAGGGCCGATCGTTATTATTTCACAGCCTTCGGCGCGCGCGTCTTGCGGGTGGGCTTGGCCGCGACCGTTTCGGCCTCGTCCAGGTCCTGGCCGGTGATGGCCGCGTCGAAGCCGCCGGGATCGTCCGGCACGGGGACAGGACCGGAACGCTTTTGCGCCGCCTTGATGAACGGCATGGACGGCACGTAGCGCGACGGCAGGTCGGGCATTTCCGGCAGGCCTTTTTCACCGCGCTCAAAGCGCGGATGGACCAGGGTCGCCTTGCCGGCAAAGGTCAGGATCAGATTCGACCAGTCGGCGGCGCCGTATTCGAAGGCGCGGCCTTCGGCATCGATATCCGACCATTCCGGATCGGACTTGGCCATGGCGGCTTTAGCGGCCCAGGCGCGCGCCGTATCCATGTCCTGAAGCGCCGAGGCCCCTCTAGCCAGGACGGCGCAGGCGCGCTTGGTCAGGCTGTCGGGCGTGCTGGCGTTTTCCAGCGCCTTGACGGCATCGGCAATGTCCTGGCGCGCGCCAGTCAGCAGGGTGCGTTCGACCTGAAGGATACGGCTTTCCAGGTGCTTCGGGTTGCGGTCGATCAATCCTTGCAGACGCCTGGCCCTTTCCCGGGGCGTCTCGTCCGACACCAGGTCGCGATAGCTCAGCCATAGGGCCGGGTGCGGGCTGGCGGCCCAGGCGGCTTCCAGCACGTCTTCGGCGCGGCCGAGCTTGCCCGTCTTGCGCAACAGGCGCGCGGCGATGATGGCGGCCGGAGTGAACTGGGGTTGCAGCTTGGCGGCGCGGACGGCGTAGTCGAGCGCCTGGGTTTCTTCGCTGGCCTCGATGCCCGCCGCCGACGCCGCCATCAGCGACGCCTTGGCGCGTTCGGAGAAGATGGGCGAGATCAATTTACGGGTCAGGGCGCCTTCGATCAGGGCCAGGGCTTCGGACCATTCACCGGCTTCGAGGCGGGCTTCGAAGAGGGTCTCGAACGCCCACATTGCCGGCTTGGACTGGCTGTAGGCTTCGGTCGCCAGCTTGACGGCCTCGGCCTTGTCGCCCTGGCTTTGCGCCAGCTGCATCAGGCCCTTGAGGCCGGCAAGCTTAAGCTCAGGCACGCTCAGCATGGCGGTATAGGCGGCGCGCGTGGCGGTGACGTCGCCCGACGTTTCCGCCGCCATGGCAGTCAGGATGCGGACCAGGGCGACATTGTCGCACAGATCCAGAGCCTTGACGGCGTTGCGGCGGGCTTCGTTGCCGTCACCGGCGGCAACGCTCAGGAAGCCGCGCGTCAGGACTTCATCGCCCTGGCGGCGGCGCGTTTCGGCGCGGGCGCGTTCGGCGCGTTGCGGTGAGCGCGACAGCCACAGGGCCAGGTTCCAGAAGCAGACGGCGCAGAAGGCCAGGAAACCGATGATGCTGACGGCGGCCGCCGCCGAGGTGTCGATGCGGTAGTTCAGCCAGGTCAGGCTGGCCACGCCCGGGTCGCCGCCGAGCGACCCGATGCTGAGGGCGAGCAGGATGGTGATGCCGAGCAGGATAAGGAGGGTGCGGATCACAGCGCGGCTCCGGTATCGCTGATCTTGGCAAGCTTTTGCAGGGTCAGCTGCGTCAGGCGCAGGGTCGTGCCGTCGACCAGGGCGCGGGCGCGCGCCTTGTCCAGCCAAGGCTTCAGCGCCTTCTGGCTTTCGGGCGGCAGGGTGTCGAGATAGGCCAGTGCGCCCTTGAGGTCGCCCTGGTTCAGGCGTGTTTCGGCGCGAACCAGGATGTCCTCGGCGCCCTTGCCGTTGATATTGTCGATGCGGCGGATCGAGATCAGCGAGCCTAAGGCGTCGAGCGCGCGGTCGAACAGACTGGCGTCACCCTTGGCGGCCTTGGCGGCGATATTGGCGTCGGCCGCGGCCTGAGGGAATTCTATGGCCAGCTGGGTTTCGGAGGCGACTCCGCGTTCGGCGACGGCACGTAAGGGCGCGGTCAGCGACGGATCGTCGAAGGCCGGTTCGACCGCCGCCAGCTCATTCAGGAAGGGCTCGGACGAGTGGGCCTTGAGCTGAAGCGCGGCAGCGGCATTGGCGGCAGCCGCGGCGCGAGCCAGGGCGTGCTGATTGGCTTCCAGCCGGTCGAGACGTTGCGATAGCTGGGCCAGCAGGGCCGGATCGGCGTAGGTCGGTACGGGCGGCGCAACCGCCGGAGTGGTTTCCGGGGGCGTAGCCGGCGCAGCCAGACGGCTTTGCAAGCGGATGATCTCGCTTTGCAGCTGGGCGATCTGGGCGTCCTTGGCCGGCGCGGTGGCCACGACGGGCGCAGGCGCGGCGGGCGTGCCCTGGTTCAGTTTCCAGGCGAAGGCGGCGATGAGAATGATGAACATGACCGCCAGGGGAATGGCGAACAGGATGAACATGCGGGTCGCCGCCGCGGCCGGGCCTGGCCCGGACTTGCCATAGTCCGAAGCGTTCAGGCCGCTTTCGGAATAGGTTTCGCGTTCTGAGGCAGCGGGTTGCAGCGGCTCGTTCATGCTCGGTGTCCTATCGGGGACAGATTAGCATGCATCCCCGTCGATCAGTTTTAACATGGACAATTCGTCCGGTAACGGAGAAATCCGTCGTTTGCCCCCCGTAAGCAGGTTCGGGTCCTGCTCCTGGATGGCGCCCGCAAACCCCTGCCATGCCTTTTCAGAGATACAGATAAAGCATGAATTGGTGAAGGCAAACTTGCCAAGGCTAATAAGATGTGAAGCCAGGGCCCGGCCGCCGCGCGCCGAATGGATGAGGATGTGGGTAATGCGGTGGAGATCGGTGTCTGAGATGTCGGGGGTGATGGCGACGGTTTCATAGACGGCGATCTGGTGGACGAGCATGCCTTCGGCCCACATCCAGGCCGAGAGCGGCGCGGACGGTTCGCGCGGCGCGGCGTAGAGAAAGCGCGTTGAGCGCGTCGCCTCGGCCTTCAGTTTGTCGAACAGGGCAGGGGCATCGCCGCCGGCATTGATCACATCATTAAAGCCGTGGGCGCGGGCTTCGGCCGCAGTGGCGTCTCCCACGCACCAGACAGGCAGGTCGCGTCGGTGTGACAGGCGCGCGAAGGCCGAGACGCCATTGTGGCTGGTGAAGATCACCGCGTCGTAAGGGACGTTCAGGTCAGCGTCGATCGGCTGAGCGGCGAGAAGCGGAGCCAGAATGGCTTCGTGGCCGAGGGCTTCGATGGCTTTCGCGGTCGCTTCGCCGTTCGTGCGGGTGATCCAGACGACCTTTTTCATGGGTGTTAAGCAACGATCAGGTCCGGGCCGGCTTCGGCCTTGATCTCAAAGCCCAGCCGCAAGCCAAGTTCACGGGCGGATTGCGGGGTGACGTCTGAAAGCGTCTCTCGCCGCTGCCAGCGCTTTTGTCCATCAGCACTCAGGGCCTCGACAAACAGCGACAAGTTGCCGTCGCGAACCGTCGCTGCGGCGCCTACAGCCGTCCGGCACGATGCTTCGAGCGCTTCCAGTGCGCCGCGTTCGGCCTGAATGGCCAGGAAGGTCTCTTCGTGATGCAGGCGCTTCATCCAGTCCTGACCGATATCTTCGGTGCGGCACTGGATGGCCAGGGCGCCCTGGCCCGGCGCGTGGGCATACTGGTCGGCATCGATGAAGGAACGGATTTCATGGCCTAAACCCAGGCGGTTCAGCCCGGCTGCCGCCAGCAGCAGGGCATCGCACTCGCCGGCCTTCAGCTTGTTGAGGCGCGTATCGACATTGCCGCGCACCATGACGATCTCAAGGTCCGGTCGGCAGCTCAACGCCTGAGCCTGGCGGCGCATCGAGGCGGTGCCCAGTTTCGCGCCCTTTGGAAGGTCGTCAAGGCTGGCATAGTGGGGGCTGAGAAACGCGTCGCGCGGATCTTCGCGCACCGGAATGACGCAGATCGACAGGCCGGGGACCTCATGTGCCGGTACGTCCTTCAGCGAATGGACGGCGATATCGACATCGCCGCGCAGCAGGGCTTCTTCGATTTCCTTGGTGAACAGCGCCTTGCCGCCGGCTTCAATCAGACGGCGGTCCTGGATGCGGTCGCCGGTCGTGGTGATGACGGTCAGGGGCGCGATCGCGTCGGCTTCGGCCGGGTCATCGCCCAGGGCGGCGACGATCTGGCGCTGGACCCAGCCGCATTGGGTGAGGGCCAGTTTCGAACCGCGCGTGCCGATTTTCAGTTTGATGGTCATGACCGCTAGGTAGCACTTTCGTGACAGGGTTCAATGCAAAAGGCTTGACGGGAGGCTTTGTCGCAGGTGTTAGGAAAGGAAGAGCCCCCACCACTATTGGCTCCGCCAATGGTCCCCCTCCCCATCGCTACGCGACAGGGAGGAGAATATAAGCGCATTCCCTCCTCCCTGTCGCGTAGCGATGGGGAGGGGGACCGCACGACGCGCGAAGCGCTAGATGCGGTGGTGGGGCAAAATAGTCAGGCGTAATATGTCCCAAACCCTTACCGTTCTTGGTGTCGAATCGAGCTGTGACGAAACTGCCGTCGCCGTTGTGCGGCGTGACGCCGACGGCCGTGTCGAAGTGCTGTCGAGCGTCATCCATTCCCAGGTCGTCCAGCATGCTGAATTCGGCGGCGTCGTCCCGGAAATTGCCGCGCGCAGCCACGTCGAAACCATCGATGCCATGGCGCGTCAGGCGTTGAGCGAAGCCGGAAACGCGACAATCGACGCGGTCGCCGCCACCGCTGGGCCTGGTCTGATCGGAGGCGTCATGGTGGGCCTGAGCTTCGCCAAGGGCTATGCGCTGGCTAACGACCTGCCGCTGGTGCCTGTCAACCATCTCGAAGGCCACGCCCTGTCGGCGCGCCTGACCGAGAATGTCAGCTTTCCTTTCCTTCTGCTTCTGGTATCCGGCGGCCATTGCCAACTGTTGTCGGTCCGCGATGTCGGCGATTATGAGCGCCTCGGCACCACAATCGATGATGCGGCGGGTGAGGCGTTCGACAAGATCGCCAAGGTGCTGGGGCTCGGCTATCCCGGTGGGCCGGCGCTGGAACGCGAGGCGAAAAAGGGTGATGCCACGCGCTTTACCCTGCCGCGCGCGCTTCTCGGCCGCAAGGACTGCGCCTTTTCGTTCTCGGGCCTTAAGACCGCCGCCGCCAAGATCGCCCACGAAGAGGTCAAGACCGAACAGGACCGCGCCGACCTGTGCGCCTCGGTCCAGGCCGCGATTACGCGCCAGCTGGTAGAGCGCTCCGATCGCGCGCAAAAACAGTTCCGCGAAGACATGAACGTCGCGACGCCCGACTTTGTCGTTGCCGGCGGCGTCGCGGCCAATGCCGCCGTCCGTGAAGCCCTGCAGGCCTTGTGCGCCAGGAACGGCTTTACCTTCGTCGCGCCACCGCTGAAATATTGCACCGACAATGCGGCGATGATCGCCCTGGCCGGGCTTGAACATTTCGCAAAGCGGGTCAGTATGCCGCGCGATCCGGCTGCTGACATGGCTGCGCTCGCCCGGCCGCGCTGGCCGCTGGATGAGGCGCGGGCCGTGGACTCGCCGATATATAAAACGCAGGGACGCAAAGGGGCCAAGGCATGACGCAGCAATACCGGCGCATCGGGGTTATCGGCGCAGGCGCGTGGGGCACAGCCCTGGCGCAGGTCGTCACGCTCGGCGGCAATGCCGTCACCCTGCACGCCCGTGAGCCGGAAGTCGTTGCCTCGATCCGTGCCATCCGGGAAAACAGCCTATATCTCGGCGGCGTCAAGCTGTCCGATGGCGTGACGGCGACCAATGACCTGGCGGACCTCGCCGATTGCGACCTGATCCTGGCCGTGCCGCCGGCCCAGCATATGCGTGCGACGCTAACCGCCTTCAAACCCTATGCCCGCTCAGGCCTGCCGGTTGTGTTGTGTTCCAAGGGCGTCGAGCGCGGCAGCGATGCCCTGATGACCGAGGTGCTGGACGCCGTCCTGCCCGAAGCCTGTCCGGCGGTGCTGGCCGGGCCGAACTTCGCGCGTGAAGTCGCGATGGGCCTGCCGAGCGCCGTCACCATCGCGTCTGAGAACGAACAGGTTGCCGGCCGCATCGCCGCGACCATTGCCGGTCCCAGCTTCCGGCCATACCTGTCCACCGACCTGATCGGCGCCGAAGCCGGCGGCGCCATCAAGAACGTCGTCGCCATCGCGTGCGGGATCAGCGAGGGCAAGGGGTTGGGCAAGAACGCCCACGCCGCCCTGATCACGCGCGGTTTCGCCGAAATGACACGGCTGGCCATCTCCATGGGCGCAAAGCCGGAAACCATGACCGGCCTGTGCGGCATGGGCGATCTGGTGCTGACCTGCTCGTCGCCGCAGTCGCGCAATATGAGCGTCGGCCTGGCGCTGGGCCAGGGGCAGACCCTGGCGGAATTCCTGAAAGACAAGGTGTCGGTGGCCGAAGGCGTCGAGTCGGCGCCGGCGGTGGTCGATCTCGGCAAGCGCCAGGGCGTCGACCTGCCGCTGTGTAACGCGGTGGCGGCCGTCCTGAACGGTTCGATCAGCGTCGATGACGCCATAGGCCTTCTGATGTCGCGGCCGATCAAGGTGGAGAAGGCCTGATGTTGCGCAAGGTCCTGTTGGTCACGGTTTGCGGTCTGGCTTTAAGCAGCGCCGCTGCGGCGCAGGACATGCCGCGGCTTGAAAAGCAGGGCACGGCGGCGCAGCTGTTTGTCGACGACAAACCCTTCCTGATTCTGGGCGGTGAACTCGGCAATTCGACGGCGTCGGACCCGGCGCATCTGGCGACCCACTGGCCGAGCCTGACCAGGGCGGGCCTGAATACGGTGCTGGCGCCGGTCGAATGGGACCAGATTGAGCCGCAGCAGGGCCGTTTCGACTTCTCCGTCGTCGACGCCGTCATTGAACAGGCGCGTGCCAACGATACCAAACTGGTGCTTCTGTGGTTCGGCGCCTGGAAGAATTCGATGTCGACCTATGCGCCGGCGTGGATCAAGCACGACGCCAAGACCTATAGCCGCGCCCGCGACGAAAACGGCGTGGCGCAGGATATACTGAGCGCCTTCGACAAGGACAACCTCGACGCCGACAAGAAGGCTTTTGCCGCATTGCTGGCACACCTGAAAACGGCGGACCCCCATCATACGGTGGTGATGATTCAGGTCGAAAACGAGATCGGCATGCTGCCATCGGCGCGCGACCATTCCCCAGGGGCCGACAAGGCATTCAAGACGCCGGTGCCGCAGGCGTTGATGACGGCCCTGGCGCAGCGCAAATCCGATCTGACACCCGAACTGAAGGCGCTCTGGGACGCCAATGGCAACAAGACCAAGGGCACCTGGGCCGAGGTCTTTGGTGACACGCCGGCCGGCCGCGAAGTCTTCCAGGCCTGGGGCTATGCCGTCTACGCCAATGAACTGACCCTGGCCGGCAAGGCCGCCTATCCTCTGCCCATGTACGTCAATGCCGCCCTGAATGCGCCAGGCAAGGCGCCGGGGCAGTATCCGTCAGCTGGACCCCTGCCGCACCTGTTCGACATCTGGAAGATCGGCGCACCGGCGGTCGATATGCTGGCCATAGACAGCTACTGGCCGGATTTCACCGGCTGGGCGCGCAGGTTCCGTCGCAACGACAATCCTTTGTTCGTTCCTGAGGCCAATCAGGCGGGCAGGCCGGAAGCCGCCGCCAATGCCTTCTTCGTCTTTGGCGAACTCGACGCCATGGGCTTTTCGCCGTTTTCGATCGAGGACCTGCCCGAAAACGATCCGCTGACGGGCGCCTATGCGGTGCTGGACCAGCTGGCGCCGCTGATGCTTGAGCATCAGGGCAAGAGCGGCAATGCGCGCACCATGCGCGGGTTCAAGCCGCCGATCGCCTATGACGGTACGGTCGATCAGACGCCGCAAAGCTTTATTCTCGGCGGCTATCGTTTCACTGTCACCTTTGTCGATCCGTGGACGCCCAAGGACAAGCAGACGCCGGCCAATCACGGTGGGCTGATCATCCAGACGGGCAAGGACGAGTTCATCGTCGCCGGCACGGGCGTAACTGTGACCTTTGTCGATGCATCAGGCAAAAGCCAGGTCGGCATCGAGCAGGTCGTCGAGGGCGGATACAAGGACGGCCTGTTCCTCGAAGGGCGCTGGCTCAACGGCGACCAGACGCACCAGGGGCGCCACCTGCGCCTGCCGCCGGGCAAGAGCGGGATCCAGCGTTTGAAGCTCTATCGCTACGATTGACGCAGATAGGTGCCGCTGAGGCGCGGATCGGCTATGTGATGGAGTACAGCGGCTAAAATCATGCCGACACCCGCGGCCAGGACAGGTGCGATACGCATGTCGAATCCTCCGCTCAGAAGCGTGAAGGCGCCACAGAAGCCGAGCCAGCTAAGGGCGCTGAACAGGGTGAGGACCTTGCCCCATCCGTAGGGGCGCAGGAATAGCAGGACGAACACGCCGCAGATCAGAAACATGAAGCCCGCCTGAAAATATTTCCCGACCTCCAGCATCGTGCCGAAATCCGGGGGAATATCCGCGAGGGTGACACCCGCCAATGAGAACATTAGTTCAAAGACATTGCCGGTGACGGCCCAGACGCCCAGAGCTGCGGCGCCGGCAATGGCGATAAGATAGGCCAGCCGCAAACAGATGATTTGCCAGGCCATTCCCCTGGGGCCTTCTCCCACAGGTTTCGGGCCGCGCTCGGCGATCTCGTCATCGGTCGGCGATTTTCCGAAGCGCCAGAACCACAGCACATAAAGTGCGCCTACAGGGATGCCGACGCCGAGGGTGAAATGGGTGTCGATCGCCCAGGTGAAGGTGAAAGAGACCAGGGTCAGCAGCGCCCAGAGCCATTTGCGCAGGAATTTCGGCGAGGTGAAGATGACCGACAGCGCCCCAATCCAGACCGCAAGGCTCAAGGCCATTACGGCATAGATCCAGGGATTGGCGTTCAGGTAGTCGAATAAGATCTGCATGATTGTCCCCCGTGCACCGAGTTTTGATCCAGGGGCGGATGAAGTCAAGCGGCTTGCCTATAATGGTCTGTGGCTGCTAGAGCATGCTCCGAAAAAGTGGGAACCGGTTTTTCGGACAAAGCATGCGACCAATAAGGAAGCCAGACCTCGCTGTGTTTCCTTCAAAACGCAGCAAGGTCTAGCCTGCGAAAAACAGATGAGGTGTAATGCACATGAAGGTGTTTTGGCTGGCGGGATTATGCGTCTTCAGTCTGGCCGCGCCCGCGTTGGCTCAGGACGATGTGCCGCCGACACCGTTCATCGTGGTCGATCAGTTCGGCTACCTGCCCGACGCCCAGAAGGTCGCAGTCATTCGCGATCCGGAAATCGGCTTCGACGACGGCTGGGATTTCGGCCCGGGCTCGGTCTATCAGGTGATCGATACGAAAACCAAGGCCGTCGTCTTCGAAGGCAAGCCGGTCAAATGGAACAATGGCGCCGTCGATCCGTCGTCGGGCGATCGCGCCTGGCAGTTCGACTTTTCGGCCGTCACCGCGCCCGGCAGCTATATCGTGCGTGATGTCGCTTCAGCCTACGATTCCGCAGCCTTCGATATCGCACCCAATCTGTACAAGCCCCTGCTGGTCCAGGCGCTGCGCACCTTCTTCTATCAGCGCGCCGGTTTCGCCAAGGAGGCGCGGTTTGCTGGCGAGGGGTGGGCCGATGGCGCCTCGCATATCGGACCCGGACAGGACACCGAGGCGACGCTCTACAGCCGCAAGGGCGACAAGGCGACGCGCCGCGACTTAAGCGGCGGCTGGTACGATGCGGGCGATTACAACAAGTATACCAGTTGGACGTCGGCCTATGTCATCACGCTCCTGAATGCCTATGAGGATAAGCCCGCCGCCTTTACCGACGATTTCAACATCCCGGAATCCGGCAATGGGGTTTCCGACCTGCTCGACGAAGTGAAGTTCGGCCTCGACTGGCTGGTGCGGATGCAGAACGACGACGGCGGGGTGCTGTCGATTGTCGCTTTGTCGCACGCCAGTCCGCCGTCTTCGGCCACCGGCCACAGCTATTACGGCCCGGCGACCACCTCGGCCAGTTATGCGGCGGCCGGGGCCTACGCCTATGGCGCCAGTGTTTATGGCCGCGATCCGCGTTTTGCCGATTTTTCCGCCGACCTAAAGCGCCGCGCCGCTCTTGCCTGGCGATGGGCGCAGGCCAACCCGAATGTGACCTTCTACAACAATGATGCGCGCGACAAATCCGAAGGCATAGGGGCCGGCCAGCAGGAGACCGATGAGCAGGGCCGGGCGTCCAGGGCGTTGACGGCCGCCGTCTACCTTTATGGCGCCACAGGTGAAGCGGTCTATCGCGACTATGTCGACAGCCATTACAAAGCCGCCCAGCTGATAGGCGAGGGCTACAACAAGGACTTTGCCTACACCGATAATGCGCCACTGCTCGATTATGCGCGCATGCCTGGCGCAACGGCATCCGTGGCCGCCGATATCCGCCGGACGTTTGCCGACGGCTTCGAACGCGCCGGCTGGGGGGAGCGCGACAAAGATCCCTACCGGGCGTATATTTCCGCCTACACATGGGGATCGAGCGCCGTAAAGGCGTTCCATGGCAGCATCTTTGCCGACATCGGCGGTCTCGACCTGGGCAAACACAGCAAGGCCGAAGCCCTGAATGCCGCATCTGGCTATCTGCACTACCTCCACGGCGTCAATCCGCTCGGCAAGGTCTACCTGACCAATATGAAGGCGTTCGGCGCGGAGAATTCGATCGACCGCTTCTACCACAGCTGGTTCACCCATGGCTCCAGCCGCTGGGACAGCGTAACCAGATCGAAATTCGGACCGCCGCCCGGCTTTGTCGTTGGCGGCCCCAACCCTGGGTACAGCTGGGACGAGCGCTGTCCGGCCCTGTCGGCCCACTGCGGCAAGGCGCCGCCGACGCCGCCATATCGCCAGCCGGCGCAGAAGTCCTATGCCGACTTCAACGACAGCTGGCCGATCAATTCTTGGCAGGTAACGGAAAATTCCGGCGCCTATCAGACGGCCTATATCCGGCTGCTGGCGCGGTTCGTGGAATAGGGGACGTACGCGATCAGGTCCGGATCGCGACAAACCTACTTGTGCCGCAGCATGGCGCCGATCAGGTTGGTGTAATCGTCCGTCCACGCCTTGACCTTGCCCGGATCGCGGACCTTCCAGCGCGGATCGGCACGGAAGGCCGCCATAGCGGCATCGTCGCGGCCGGCGATGACGACAATCGCCGGCGACTGGGCGAAGCTGCCCTTGAACGACTTGGTGCTGGTCTGGGTCAGGGCGACGCCGCCGCTTTGGCGGATGGCGGCGATGACGGGATCGCGCAGTTCCAGATGGCGGTTGGACAGGTGAAGCAGCAGAACGCCATCGGGCTTGAGCTTCGACAGGTACATGCCGATGGCCTCGGTCGTCAGCAGGTGGGCCGGCACCGAATCGGATGAGAAGGCGTCGATCGCCAGAAAATCGAGCTGGCCCGCCGGCAAGGGGGAAAGCGTCAGGCGCGCGTCGCCGGCGTGGAAGCTGACCGGCGCCCTGGCGCAGCCCGAGATGAAGGTGAAATATTTCGGATCTCTGGCCAGGCGGATGACCGCCGGGTCGATCTCGTAAAAGGCCATGCGGTCCTGCGGGCGGACATAGGTTGCCAGCGTGCCTACCCCTAAGCCCACTACCGCCATGTTGGCGGACGGTGTGTGCGCCTGGACCGCGGCGACCGTCTGGCCGATGGCGGTTTCGGGTGCGTAGTAGGTCAGGGGCTGGCAGCGGCGTTCAGGGCTCAATGCCTGCGCGCCGTGCAGGGTCGTGCCGTGCGTCATGCGCCGCGTCGGCCCCGCGACCGGATCGGTTATTTCGGCAATCCGCACCACGCCGTAAAAGTTGCGTTCGGTGAGAATATCGTCGCCGATCTGGCCGATGGACAGGGTGGTCACCCCGGCGATAACCAGGGTAAGCGCCATGAGCAGGCCCCTGTGCCGCAGGGCAAAGGCGCAAAGCAGGGACGTGGTGAAGAGGAAAAGCTTGAGAGCGGTAAAGCTTGGCGTATCGTAATGGAATTGCAGGACGATCAGCAGCGCGATGGCATCGACGACCGCGAAGGCCGCCCAGATGATTTCCAGCCGGGTGAGGCGCGGGTTCTCGCCTGCCGGCCACCACGGCCTGGCCAGGCAGACCAGCGCCAGAACGACCGGATATTCGAAGACCAGCGGAAAGATTACCGGCGCCAGGAAGGCGTTGAAGCCGCCGCCGACAACACCGCCGATCGACAGGCACAAATAATAGAGGGTCAGGTGTTCCGGTTGCGGGCGTGCGTCGGCCAGTTCTGAGTGACACAGCAGCGCGCTCAGGAAGAAGGCCACCAGGTGGACGACAATCTGGAGCGGGATGTCGGGACTGCGGAACGGCATGGCAAAGAAGCAGATACAGATCGCAACCGCCTGGACAGTCAGGAGCAGGTTCCGGCTGACCGGCCGCTTCGGGCTGAAGGCCACGATAAAGGTGAGCAGGTAAAGCGCCAATGGCGCAACCCACAGGAAGGGAGCAGAGGCAACGTCGGTCGACAGGTAGGTGGTTACGCCCATCATCAGGCTGGACGGGATGGCGGCCAGCCCGATCCAGATCGCTATGGTTTTCAGCGCGGGACGAGGTGTCGCAGCGGCCGTTTCTGTTACAGCGGGCACCGGCCTGGCCTTGCGCGTAAAGCCAAGTGTCAGGATAAGCACGACGAGCACACCATAGCCGAGGCTCCAGCCCATGCGTTGATCGGTCAGTTGCGTCAGGGGCTCCACGACGACGGGATAGGCGACAAGCGACATGAGGCTGCCAAGATTGCTGGCCGCATAGAGCGCATAGGGTTCCGGCGGCTTGCCGGTGGCGGGGTCGGGGTTTGCCGTCAGGGCGAACCAGGCCTGGACCAGTGGCGCGGTCGCCGACAGGATGGCGAAGGGTGCGCCAATCGACACGATCATGACGCCGAGCATCCACAGGATCGGATGTTCCGGATCGGGAAGACCGAAGGCGTCGGTAATGCCGAGCGGCAGGGTTAGCGCCGCCAGGCCCAGAAGCACGCCATGCACGATGACCTGGGCGCGAAACGACTTCAGGCGCTGCAACAGGTGGGCATAACCGTAACCCAGCAGCAGGGCGGCCTGAAAGAAGGCCATGGAGGTGTTCCACACCGCCGGCGCGCCGCCAAGCAGAGGCAGAAGCAGCTTGCCGACCATGGGCTGGACGAAGAAGACGAGTAGCGCGCTGGTGAAAACCGTCACCGCAAACAGGGGCGACTGACGAAGTACGGGCGTGGTTGCAACGGTGGTGGTCATCTGTTGGCCCCTGCTATGCTGGCCGGACTTTAGACGCCTATGCTTAACGCCGGCTTAGCCTACTCCGCTTCCAGCTTTGCCACATCGTCGAGCAGGCCCTTGACCGCCGCCTCGATCAGGGTGCGTCCGTCTTCGATGGTGGCCAGCGACGAGTCCGAGCCGATGCGGCCGTCGGGGAAGCGCGACCGGTAGTCGAGCGCATCGCGTATGGGACCATCGGGCGCGATCTTCGGTTCCATCGGCGCCGACTTTACGTGGTCGGGATAGGCCGCGAAGGTGACGGCGATTTCCGACGGCGTGGCATGGCTGCCGTGGCCCGTCGGATAAAGCTTGGCCGCCAGCCGCATGATGCCTGGCAGGTCCCACCAGTTCCTGAGCTTCAGGATGAAGGGGCAAGGTTCTCCCGAATAGGAATAGTGCGAATAGATCTGCGAGAAGGTCGCTTCGATGGTGGCGACATTGCCGCCATGGCCATTGAGGAAGTAGATGCGGTCAAAGCCGTGGCGCGCCAGGGAATCGACCCAGTCCTCGATGGCCGACATGAAGGTCGTAGGCCGCAGGGAAATCGTGCCGGGGAAGCCGAGATGGTGCTGGGCCATGCCGATATTGAAGGTCGGCGCGATCAAAAGGTCGCCCTCCTTTTCGGCGGCGTGGCTGATGATTTCCGGGCATAG
>CAMLLA010000047.1 GCA_946480525.1 uncultured Asticcacaulis sp.
GTCGCGAAAAAAATGACGATGGCCACCGATTTGGCGCACGAAATTTGTCACGCGTTTGCCACTTGCTGCCTCTGAACTTCAGTGTTACATCGATTTTGTCTGAGTAAATCGCCATGCATAAGGCGCGACCGGACCGGAGTGAAGCGGCGCTGATGCGCCGGCCAGGAGCAGGGAGCGGCCGTGAGCGGTATCGACATCAGGAATGTCTCGAAAGCATTCGGCGCGACTGAAGTGCTGGACGATGTGTCCTTGCAGATCGCATCCAATGAATTCATCGCGTTCCTGGGACCATCGGGCTGCGGCAAGACCACGCTGCTGCGCATGATCGCCGGGCTGGAGACCGTTGATTCAGGCGAAATCCATATCGGCGAGCGCCGGGTGGATGATTTGCCGCCGGGCCAGCGCGGCGTCGCTTTGGTCTTTCAGAACTACGCGCTTTATCCCCACATGTCGGTCGCCGACAATATGGCGTTTGGCTTGAAAAACATCGGTGTGGCCAAGGACGAAATCCGCCGCCGTGTCGAGGATGCCGCACGCATCCTGGAGCTCGACGGCCTTCTGGCGCGCAAGCCCGGCGAACTGTCAGGCGGTCAGAAGCAGCGCGTCGCCATCGGCCGCGCCATCGTCAAGAATCCCGATCTTTTCCTGTTCGATGAGCCGCTGTCAAACCTCGACGCCGCCCTGCGCATGCGCACGCGCCTTGAGCTGGCGCAACTGCGCCGGCGTCTCAAGGCAACCATGATCCTGGTGACGCACGACCAGGTTGAAGCCATGACGCTTGCCGACCGCATCGTCGTCATGAAGGACCGCAAGGTCCAGCAGGTCGGCACCCCGATGGAAATCTATGCGCGCCCGGCCAATGTCTTCGTCGCCGGCTTTGTCGGTTCACCATCGATGAATATCCTCAAAGCCACGATTACGGAGGAGGGCGGTTACGCGGTCGCCATCTTGGCGGGTGCCAACATCGCTACCGGTGTGCCCATGGCGACGCTGCCGGCGTCCGATCATTGGCGGCTGGGCCTGCGCCCCGAATGCGTCAAGGTCTCGCACGACGGCCATCCTGCGACGGTCGAGTTCGTCGAGCGTCTGGGCGAGCGCACCCTGGTCTATGCCAAACTGTCCGATGGCACACCGATCACCGCCGAGGACGCCGGCAACAGCCGCGTGGCCATGGGCGACGCCATCCACCTCAGGATCGACGGTGCGCGCGCCCACCTGTTTTCCGGTGACGGCGCGGGTTTCCACGCCGACGAGGTCGCGTGATGGGCGCCCGGGCTGCTTCCCGGCACTGGTCGAACGCGCTGTTCGTCGCGCCTTATCTGATTGCCTATCTCTGCCTGCTGATCTTTCCGCTGGTGTCCGGCATGGGGTTGAGCCTGTTCAAGGCCGACCTGTTCGGCGGGCGCGAGTTCGTCGGCTTTGAGAACTTCGCGCGCCTGGTCAAGGACGCTGTCTTCCTGCAATCGGTCGCCAATACATTCTATTTTGTGCTGCTGACCGTGCCGCCGCTGACGGTCATCCCGCTGTTCTTTGCGTTGCTGCTGAACCGCAGCGACCGGACAGCAGCCATCTTCCGCGGCGTCTTCTTTTCCTCATCGGTCCTGTCGGTGACCATCGTCACCCTGATCTGGCGCATGATCCTGATGACCGAAGGCGGGCTGGCGGCCAATGTTCGCCAAGCCATGGGGCTTAACACCATTCCATTCCTCAGCGACCCGAACCTCGTCATGATCTCCATGGCGATGATCACCGTCTGGTGGTGCCTGGGCCTGCCGATGATGCTCTATTTGTCAGCGCTCCAGCAGGTGCCGCAGGACATCTATGAGGCCGCCGAGCTCGACAACAGCGGCTGGTTCCGCACCCTGTGGTCGATCACCCTGCCGGCCTTGAGCCGCACGGTCATCCTGGTCGCCATCTTCCAGTGCGTTCTGCAATTCCAGCTCTTCGGCCAGCCGCAGCTGATCACCCAGGGCGGACCGAATGGCGCATCAAGGCCGATCGTGCTGTTCATCTTCGAGGTCGGTTTCCGCCGCTGGGATATCGGCTACGCCGCTGCCGCCTCGCAGATCCTGTTCGGCATCATCCTTTTAGCGACGCTCATTCAGTACTTCGTCACCAGCCGCAAGCAGGTGTCGTCATGAGCCACACTGCACACAAATCCCTGCGCAATACTCTGGTGCTGGTGACGCTGATCGTTCTCGGCTTCATCATGCTGATCCCGCTGATCTGGACGGTGCTGCTGTCGCTGAAGGCCAATGGCGAGCTGATGCGCTCGACCGCCAATGCCTTCCACGGGCCGTACACGCTCGAGAACTATATCGACATCCTCAACAATTCCTCGGTCTTCCGCTGGCTGATGAATTCGGTGATCGTGTCGGGCCTGACGACGCTGGGCGTGCTGGTCCTGTCGTCGCTGGCCGGCTATGGTTTTGCGCGCCTCGACTTCCCCGGTCGTGACAAGCTGTTCCTGTTCGTCCTGTTCGGCCTGGCCATCCCGGAACAGGCGGTCATCATCACGCGCCATCAGATGTTCACGGCGCTGCACCTGCATAACTCCTTTCCCGGGCTGATCCTGCCGGGTCTGGCAGCGCCGTTCGGGGTCTTCCTGATGACGCAATATTTCCGCGCCATCCCAAAGGAACTGGATGAGGCGGCGTTGCTGGACAACGCCTCACGTTTCCAGGTTTTCTGGAAGGTTCTCCTGCCGCTGACCATGCCAGCGCAGGCCACGCTCGGCATTTTCACATTTCTGGCTTCCTGGAATGAATACTGGTGGCCGCTGATTTCAGCGACGCGGTCGGAGATGTTCACCCTGACCGTTGGTCTTGCCGCGTCGCAGATCAACTTCGCCCAGACCAGCGGCCTGGGGTATCTGATGACCCAGGCGGTCTTCGCCGCCACGCCGATCCTGGTCGTCTACATCATCTTCCAGAAGTACATCGTCAAGGCGGTGTCGGGAGCGGCGGTGCGATGAAGAAGCTCCTCCTGGCCGTCGCGCTTCTGGCCCTTGGGTCGTGCACCGAAAAGAGCGATGTCACCGAAATCAGCGTCCAGCGCATCTTCGGCGAATGCCGCGCCAATGTCCCCAAAGGCCAGCCGCCGCTGCGCAACCCCGACGGCGAATGCGAGATCGTCACCCAGATCCTCGACGACTTCGAGAAGACAAACCCGGACATCCGCCTCAAGGTCAATATCGCGCCGTGGCCGGGCTACGACCAGTTGTCGGCGCAATATGCCGCCGGCGATCCGCCCGACATCGTCACCATGCACATGTCGGTCATGCCGGACTTCGTGTCGCGCGGCCTGATCGAACCTCTGGACGCCGACTTCGCCAGGGTCGGTCTGGATGTGAATAATTTTACGCCGGCGGCGCGCAATGGCGTGACCGTCAAGAGCCACGTCTACGGCATGCCGTTCGACAACTGGACCCAGCTTTGGCACATCAATATGGGCCTGTTCAAAAAGGCTGGCCTGGTCCGCGACGGCCAGCCCGTCCTGCCGCGCAGTCCGGAGGAACTGCTGGCCCAGGCGCGTCAGTTCAAAAAGGCGACCGGCCTGCCATACCTGCTGCAGCCGACCGACAACGAACGTGCCGCCTTTACGCGTAACATCTATACTTATCTGCTTGACCAGAACGCGGTCTTCTTCCCGGACAACAAGCATGTCCGGCTCGATACGCCCGAGGCACGCCGTGTCGTAGACCTGTTCCGCCAGATCTATGCCGAGGGCCTGATGGCGCCGGCGCAGGACTATCCGGCGACCATGGCGGCGTTTCTGAACGGGCAGGGCGGGGTATGCCTGGTCGGCACCTGGATGATCGGCGCCTTCAATGCCGAAGCCCACATTCCAGGCCGGCCGCTGGCGGACGGCTACACCGTCAAGCCGTACCCCATGCTCTTTGGCGGTAAGCAGACCGCCTATGTCGATGGCCACGCGTGGGTGATGCCGAAGCGCGAGCGCACACCCGCACAGCGCGAAGCCGTCATCCGCCTGATGAAGTTCCTGCAACAGCGCGACTATGACTGGTCGCGCACCGGCCACCTGCCGACCCAGGCCGACATCGCACGCAGCCCGCAGTATCTGGGCCTGCCGCACCGCGACGGCATCGTGGCCCTGGCAAGCGTCGGGCAGACCCTGCCGGCCGGTGTCGAGCGCCAGATCGCCATCCAGGACATTATCGGCGACGAAATGGCCTCGGCCATCACCGGACACAAGCCGGTCGACCAAGCGCTCAAGGACGCGGAACACCGCGTCAACGACCTCCTTTTCCATGTTCTCTAGAGACTAAAGCCTATGACCCTCAAAGCCACAGTCGTCGCCGACCGCGATTTCGTCGTTGCCGCACTGGACCGCCGCGTATTCGGCACCTTCGTCGAGCACCTGGGCCGCTGTGTCTACGGCGGCATCTATGAGCCCGGTCATCCGACGGCCGACGAAAATGGTTTTCGCGGCGACGTCCTGGCCCTGACCAAGGAGCTTGGGCCGACGATCGTGCGCTATCCGGGCGGCAATTTCCTCTCAGGCTATGACTGGGAAGACGGGGTAGGGCCCAAGGACCAGCGTCCGGTGCGCCTCGATCTCGCCTGGGGATCGACCGAGACCAACCAGTTCGGCACCAATGAGTTCATCACCTGGTGCCGCAAGGCCGATATCGAGCCGATGTTTGCGGTCAATCTCGGCACGCGCGGCCCAGCCGAAGCGCGCGACTTCATCGAATATTGCAACCATCCGGGCGGCACCAAGTTCTCCGATCTGCGCCGGTCGCATGGTCACGAAGAACCGCACGACATCAAGTTCTGGTGCCTGGGCAACGAGATGGACGGGCCGTGGCAGACCTGCGCCAAGACCGCCAGGGAATATGGCGCCGTCGCCCGCGAAACCGCCAAGATCATGCGGTGGGTCAGCCCGGATCTGGTGCTGGCGGCGTGCGGGTCGTCGCAGCGTGCCATGCCGACCTACGCCAAGTGGGAATACGAGGTGCTGGACGAGTGCTTCGAGCAAGTCGACATGATCAGCCTGCACGCCTATTTCCGCAACGATGACGACGACATCAACGCGTTCTTCGGCGAGATCGACAACCTCGATGTCTACATCAAGGAAATCACCGCCGTCGCCGACGCGGTGGCGGCCAAACGCCGGTCGAAGAAGCGCATCATGCTCAGCTTCGACGAGTGGAACGTCTGGTACCGTACCCACCATCCGCAATTCACCAAGAAGCCGGGCTGGCCCCAGGCGCCCGACCTATTGGAGGAAATCTACAATTTCGAAGACGCCCTGGTCGTCGGCGGCGCGCTGATCGTCATGATGAACAATGCCGACCGCGTGAAGGCGGCGTGCTTCGCGCAACTGGTCAATGTCATCGGTCCGATCTTCACCGAAACGGGCGGTCCGGCGTGGCGCCAGACCATCTTCCATCCCATCGCCGCGGCATCGCGGTTCGGTCACGGCGACGTCCTGCGGCTGAAGGTCGATACCACCACCTTTGACACCAAGGCGCACGGCGCCGTGCCACACCTTCTGGCCACCGGCATCCATAATCCTGAAACCGGGGAGGTGGCGATTTTCGCGCTCAACCGTTCGACTGTGGAGGACATGGACTTAGGTATGGATCTGCGTGGCCTGACCGGTCTCAAGGTCGCGGAGGCCACCGAGCTTTATGATGCGGACAGGAAGGCAATCAACAGCAAGGACAATCCTGACGCCGTGTCACCGAAGCCAAATGATTCGGCGAAAGTGTCGGGCAGCGTATTTACCGCCCGTCTGAAGCCGCAGTCTTGGAACGTCTTCAGCCTTAGACCGGAATGATTTTAATGGAATGATTATTCCGATCTAAGCTTTTGTTCTGTCTCGACATTTAAGGTGAAGCCGCTACGCGCTTTGGCATATCGCTTTGAATCACTTTAACAGGCCCGGCCAATTGGTCGGGCCTTTTGTCAGACTTGAGATAACGCTGTTTCGGCGTCAGGCATGGCGGATTTTTGCATATGCAAACGAGCGATTTGAGTTTTAATAAGTAAATTCAGCAGCTTGATGGCGTGTTGCCCAATTGAAACACGGCCTGTTAAATCAGACAAAAAGCGTGTCACCGTCGCTCCATCTCTTGACTTGGCTTTTTTGTCGGACAAATATTGCCGTCACAGAGTTCGTTCAATTGAACCGTACTGAAGCAGGGAGTTACCAAATGTCTTTTAAGAAGACCGGAATCCGTTCCGGCTATGCCACCCGTCTTGGCCTGACGGCTGCAGCTTCTCTCATCGCCATTGCCTGCGCCGCACCGGTGGCGTTCGCGCAGGATTCGGCCCCGGCCGCCGATCCGGCTGCCGACGAAGTCGTCGTCGTGAAGGGCGTCCGGGCCAGTATCCAGAGCAGCCTCAACATCAAGCGCCGTGCGGTTCAGGTCGTCGATTCGGTTGTCGCCGAAGATATCGGCAAGCTGCCGGACAACAACGTCGTTGAAGCGCTGCAACGCGTTACCGGCGTTCAGGTCGCCAACCGTGGCAATGGCGAAGGTTCGGGCCTGTTCATTCGCGGCATGCCGGACATCACCACGACCTGGAACGGCCGCAACATCTTCACGGCGTCGGGCCGTCAGCTTGAGTTGCAGGACATCCCCGCCAACCTGATCAGCCGTATCGACGTCTACAAGACGCGTTCCGCCGACCAGTTCGAAGCCGGCCTGGGTGGTCAGGTCGACGTCTTCACGCGCCGTCCCCTGGATTTCAAGGGCGCGGAATTCTCCGTCGCCGCGCGCGCCATCTATCTGGATCCCGCCGACAAGATCAATCCGAACGTTTCCGCCCTTGTCAGCAATCGCTGGGAAACCGGCGCGGGTGATGTCGGCGCGTTGCTGAACGTCTCGTTCGCCAGCACGCAGTTCCGCGATGAAAACATCACCGTCGGCGCCATGTTCCCCTATATGACGGCGACGGCTCCGGCCGGCTGGGTGCCTTACGAAAAGATCAACCCGACCGATGGTCGCGTGCCGAACCTGGCGACGCCGGATCCGAACGACCTGCTGCAAATCTGGCAGCCGGGTACGGAACGCGGTCTGTCGCAGGCGGCTGGCGCGAAGTTCAACTTCAACGGCACGGACGTGCCTTACATGCTGACGCGCGACGCCGTCATCGCGACCGACCTGCTGGGCGACCGTCAGCGTCCGGCCGTCAACCTGGCGTTCCAGTGGCGTCCGAACGCCGACGCGGAATACACCTTCGAATATGGTTATGAAGGCTACCGCAACCAGTATACCCAGCAGATGCTGTTCACCTTTGTCGACTGGTGGGGATCGAATCCCAGCGCTCCGGTCTTCTATGACGGCACCAATGTCGTGAAGTCGCGCACCGTCGGCAATCCGTTCAGCTTCACCAGCGGTGAAAACACGACGCAGAGCACGGACACGCACATTTTTGCGCTGAGCGGCAAATGGAACCTGGGCGACAAGCTGCGTGTCAATGCCGACCTGACCCACGTCGACAGCGAGTTCAACACGCAGTTCATCGCCCTGCGCGCCATTCACGTCTTCGACAAGGTGACGATCGACTTCAACGCCGATGACGGCGTGCCCTCGATGGCCTATGGCAACAATGCCGACGCCGCCAACCCGGCGTTGTGGAACGCCGACTTCTTCTACGACAGCGCCAACCGCAACGAAGGGTCTGCCGATACCATTACCGTCAAGGGCGTGTACGAGACCGGCGGCAACTTCTTCCAGAAGTTCAGCTTCGGCGCCAATTTCGACAGCCGCAACGCGGCCGAATCGCGCTGGTTCCAGCAGGACTGCCTCTGTGGACCGGCGCTCAGCACCTATCCGGCCGGCTTCACAAGAACCAATTCGGACTTCTACGAAGGCGAAGGCGACTTCCCGCGGTCGTGGGTGGTCGTCAACGGCGACTACCTGCGCGACAATCGCGATGAAATCCGTGCAGGCGTGAAGGCGCGCGTTCCGTCGTTCAAGCTGGGCAAGGACCTTGCCTTCGTGAAGAACTTCGACGTGACCGAAAACACGACGGCGGTTTACGCCATGGGTGATTTCGAAAACACCATCCTTGGCCGACCGCTGCGCACCCAGGTCGGTCTGCGCTATGTCGACATCAAGACGGACATGGTCTTTACCGACGAAGGCACCCTGGCTCAGACAACCGACAGCGCGGCGGTCAGCCAGTTCCTGCCAAGCGTCACCATGCGTTACGACGCGACGGACAATATCCGCCTGCGCTTCAACTATGGTGAAACCCTGCGTCGTCCGAACTTCGTCGATCTGAACCCGATCCTTCGCCTGACCGATGATCTCAGCAATGTCGGCTATGGCTCAGGTTCGGGCGGCAACCCCGACCTCGCTCCGACCTATTCGAAGAACTTCGACCTGGGCTTCGAGTGGTATTTCGCTTCGGACAGCCTGTTCTCGACGACCCTGTTCCGTCGTGAGATCGAGGGGCTGGTCGTGCCGATCCTGAACCAGATCACCGACACCCGCGCCGGATATCCGAACACCGACCTGTTCGTGGTCACTCAGCCGGTCAACGCCTCGGACGGTCTGCTGCAGGGGGCGGAAATCGCTCTGACCTACTTCCCGAAGAACCTGCCGGGTCTTCTGGACGGCCTGGGCTTCCAGGGCAGCCTGACGCTGCTCGATTCGTCGCAAAATATCCCCATCACCAACCTGCAAGGCGTTATCGTCGACCAGGCCAAGACGGACTTCTTCGGTGTCTCCGACACCTCGTACAACCTGACGGTCGTCTACGACAAAGGCCCGTTCGATGCGCGCCTGTCCTATGTCTGGCGCGATGACTGGCTGCGCAACAACGAAGCCCGCCTGTTCGCCAACCCACTTGGCATCTGGGCGCGCGACGAAGGCTTCCTGGACTTCCAGTTCAGCTATGACCTGAACGATCGTACAGTGGTCACTTTCGACGCCACCAACATTCTCGAGCAAAAGGCCCAAGGCTACTACAAGTTCGAAAACGTCGGCGATCCGGAAACCAACAACTTCAACACCTTCCTCGTCCCACGCACCTTTGCGATCGGTTTCCGCTGGAAGATGTAATCAGGTTGATAACGTGAGTGAATTGAGCGCCGGCGTGTTTACGCCGGCGTTTTTTTATGCGCCAAACCGACGGCGTTGCCATCCGGACATTGGGGGGCAATTTGTCGGATTTAATTGCCAAGGCACTGAATTCGTACCGGATACGTCAGGTGGTGAAAAACTAGCGACAAATGATTTCAAATACAAAAGTGCCGCTCTGGAATTATCCAAACTATTCAATGATTTGCAATTGTGTTGCCGATTTGCGACACAGCCGGAACAAATCAGACAAATCGCCACTCCACGTACCAACGTTACTTGACTTGTCGGTTTTGTCGGACAAATCTTGGCGCAACAGAGTTCGCCGAAATCGAACCGGATAAAAGCAGGGAGTTAAATCATGTTTTCAAAATCGCCCGGACTCCGTTCCGGCTACGCAAGCCGTCTGGGCCTTACGGCGGCGGCGTCCGTGCTCGCCATAAGCGTGGCGGCGCCGGTGGCGTTCGCACAGGACGCCGTGCCGGCGGACGACGAAGTTGTCGTTGTTACCGGCCAGCGCAATGCGGCGCGCAGCGCCCAGGACATCAAGAAGCGCAACGCGCTGGTCGTTGATTCGATCGTTTCCGAAGATGTCGGCAAGCTTCCCGACAACAACGTCGCCGACGCCTTGGCACGTGTTACCGGCGTTCAGGTGCGCCGCGATTCGGGTGAGGCCAACTCGGTCCTGATTCGTGGCCTGCCGAACGTCGTGACGCTGCTCAACGGCCGTGAAATGTTCACGACCACCGGCCGCTTCGTGGCCCTGGCCGACATCCCGGCCAACATGGTGCAGCGCGTCGACGTCTTCAAGTCGAACAGTCCGGACCAGATCGAAGGCGGTATCGCAGGCACCATCGACGTGCGTCTGCGCCGCCCGTTCGACGCCAAGGGCATGCAGTTTAATGCCTCGGGCCGCGTTAGCTACAATGACAAGTCGGGCAGCTATGATCCGAACGTCGGCGCCACGCTTTCCAATCGCTGGGACACCAGCAATGGTGAATTCGGTATCCTGGGGGGGATTTCATACGTCCGCAGCCATGCCCACGAAGAGCGCGCATTCAACGTCGAATCCGTCGATCAGACCGGGTTCTTCGGGCCTTGCGGTCCTCCGGCCTGTACAACCCCGCGCGCCAGCTCGCTGCCGTCGGGCGTGACCAGCATCAAGGCGCCGTTCGTCATGGGGTATATTCCCATCAAGAGCGACCGTGAGCGCACTTCGGCCAATATTGCCATGCAGTGGCGCCCGAATGCCGATACCGAACTCTACTTTGACGGCTTTGCGACGGAATACAGGAACAACTTCGAGCTCGACTTCTTCGTCGGCTTGCCTCTGCTTGGCAACGGCAACATCTCCGCGACGGTTTTCCCCGGCACGAACATCCTGAAGACGCTTACCAACCACGATGTCTTCACCATCACCTCCACCCAGGCCAACAAGCAAAAATCGTTCACGACGCAGTTCGCGGTCGGCGGATCGCATCGCGTCGGCGACCTGCTGTTCTCGACCGACCTGTCGGTGACCAATTCGACCTTCGACTATGAAAACCCGATCCTCGACGTTTCGGTCATCGTGCCGCTGGTCAAGGTGGACACCAGTGCGGACGGCACGGCGCAGCTCGACTATGGTGGCCCTGGCTTCGACATCAAAAGCGGCAATGGCTTCAAGCTCGAAAACTGGTTCGACAACTACGGCCATGACAAGGGATCGAGCATCGACTGGCGCGGTGACATGGTGTGGACGCCGAACGATCCGGCGCTCCGCGAAGTGTCGGTTGGCGTCCGCTTCGCCGATCGCAAGGCTGAACACATCAACAACTTCATCGGTGGTTCCGGTCCGCCTCCGGGCCCGGCCATCATGGCCAATTCGATCAGCGGGCTGGGTGGCCTGTCCGATCCCATGGCGGATGGTGGTCCTGACTACGTCATGTACCAGTGGTACACGCCATCGGCGGACTTCCTGCTCAACAACACGGGTGTGATCCGCAAGGCGTTTACGGGGACCGAAGCCGCGAAACCCCTGGATCCGGGCTCCTACTTCTCCGACAAGGAGCAGACGGCGGCCATCTATATCCAGGCAAAGATCGGTGGCGAGCTGGGCAGCGTGCCATGGTCGGCCGTTCTGGGTGGCCGTATCGTCAACACCAAGGAAGAACTGACGGGCAACCTGTCCCAGGACACCAACCCCGCCAATCCGGGCCTGGAATACACGCCGATCGACCGAAATTCGAACGACACGACCTTCCTGCCCAGCGCCAACATCAAGTTCGAAATTCGTCCCGACCTCATCGGCCGCCTGACGGCCGGCAAGACCCTGACCCGTCCGAATTTCGCCGATATGAATCCGGGCGTGTCGCTGTCGACGGTCGTTTCCAATACGACCGGCCTGACGGGCGGTGGCGGTAATCCCAACCTGAAGCCGTACACCTCGGACAACTTCGATGCCGCGCTCGAATGGTACTTCGAATCCGACGGCTTCGTAACCTTCACGGCCTTTAGCCGTAAGTTCAAGGGGTACATCCAGCCATACTTCGGCATGGAAACTTTCGGTGGCCTGCAATACCGGGTTACGCGGCCGGAAAACACGGGCGACGGCGGAATTGACGGTGTCGAAATTGGCTACCAGCAGTTCTATGATTTCCTGCCGGGCATCCTGAGCGGCTTCGGTCTTCAGGCCAACTACACCTATATGACGGGTGATACGACGGCCTTCTCGTCGGTACAGAACAAGTTCATCCAGCGTCCGATCGCAGGCCTGTCCGAACACACCTACAATATCGCTCTCCTGTACGAAAAAGGCCCGTGGTCCGGCCGTCTGGCCTATAACTGGCGCGACAAGTTCCAGGACGTCCGCGAATTCACCCCGACCTACGACCTGTGGGTGGACACGACGGCGCAGATGGACGGTCAGATTTCCTATCGGGTCAACAACCAGCTTGTCTTCACCCTGGAAGGCGTGAACCTGCTCGATACGCACTTCAAGGACTATTTCGTCGATCCTCTGAACCCGCAACTGACGGGCTTCTTCCCGCGCGACACGCGTCGCTATGACCGTACCATTCTGTTCGGCGCGCGCTTTAAAATGTAACTGCGTACCTTTCTCCTACACAACTTCGCGGCGCCGGCATATTCTCTACATGCCGGCGCCATTTCCATGAGGACACGATGATCACCAGACGAAACGTGTTGGGAGCGGCCGCGGTTGTGTTGGCGGGCGGAGCAGGGGCTGCGAGCCGGGCGCAAGCCCTCAATGACCAGCTGACCGGAAATATTTCTCCCGTCCATGATCCCTGCATCATCCGGGACAAGGGAACCTACCATCTGTTCTGCACAAGTCAGGAGCGGGACGGGAAGGGGCTTATTCACTGGCGGACCTCGCCCGACCTCGTCACCTGGATCTTCAAGGGCTCGGTCATGCCCGCCATTCCAGACTGGGTCGCAACGGCCGTGCCGGGCGTCAGAGGAATCTGGGCGCCCGATATCGCCTTTTTCAATGGTCGCTTTCATATCTACTATTCGGCTTCGACCTTCGGTGCGAACCAGTCCGTCATCGGCCTGGTCACTTCGCCGACGCTCGATACCTCCGACCCGGCTTATCAGTGGACCGATCAGGGTAAGGTGATCGGCTCGGTCAAGACCGACACCTTCAACGCCATCGATCCCAACCACGTGGTCGATGCCGACGGCCGGCACTGGCTCAGCTTCGGCAGCTTCTGGTCGGGTCTCAAGATTATCGAGCTCGATCCGGCGACCGGTAAGCTCAAGAAGGCGAACGCCTTGCCGAGGTCGATCGCCGGCCGGAAGGACCCGGGCGCCATCGAAGCGCCGGTCATCATCCGCAAGGGGGAATACTATTACCTGTTTGCCTCGTTCGATTTCTGCTGCCGCGGGGTGAACAGCACCTACTACACGGTCGTCGGCCGGTCGAAGTCGGTGGAAGGCCCCTATATCGACCGCGAAGGCCGCAAGATGAAGGATGGCGGCGGCTCAATAGTTCTGCACGCCGATCAGGATACGACCGGCCGCTGGAAAGGACCTGGGCACGTCGATATTCTGCAGGAGGGTGATGTCGAGCACATCGTCTACCACGCCTATGACGGGCAGAACGGCGGCCGTCCGACATTGCGGATACAGAGGCTGAGCTGGCGCGACGGATGGCCTGTCGTTGTTTAAGATTGCAGGTATGCCGAGGCGGACGTATAGCGTCCGCCCGCCATGACAGCCTCCTGCACCTCGTAACTTGTCCATTTAGAATGATAAAAGCCGGACCCTAAGGCCCGGCTTTTATCATTCTATTGAATAACTTATGGGGTGCAGGGGACCGTGTCCCCTGCGACTTAATCCAATGCGACTACCGTCACCGACTGCGCAGGCAGTTTCAGCACCAGCTTCCCGCCGCTGGCCTTCGCCGAGATCCGTTTCGGCGCCACGACGTTCGGATTGTCGAAGGTGTTGATGCTGTCGATCTTCGGCGCGGCCAGGGTCTCGCCCTTCGCACCCTTGGCCTTCAGCCCCAGCGTGGCCAGGTCGATTTCGACCGGCTGCTTGGGATTGATGTTGGTCAGCGAGACATAGACCTTGCCATCCTTGCCCCGGGCGGCCGCAATATCGAGGGCGGGCAGGGTCACGCCGTTGTAGGTGTAGGTCCCCGCGTCATATTGCACCGGCAGGACCGTCGCGTCCTGGAAGGGCACGTACAGCTTGAAGACGTGATAGGTCGGCGTCAGCACCATCTTGTCGCCTTCGGTCAGGATCATGGCCTGGAGGACATTGATCATCTGGGCGATGTTCGCCATGCGGACGCGGTCGGCGTGACGGGTGAAGATGTTGATCGTCACCGCCGCGACGATGGCGTCGCGCTGGGAATTCTGCTGTTGCAGGAAACGTGGGTTCGAGCCCTTGGCCGCCGTGTACCACGTGCCCCATTCGTCGACCGCCAGGATGACCTTTTTCTGCGGGTCGTACTTGTCCATGATGGCCGAATGCTTGGTGACAAGTTCGTCCATCTTGTAGGCGGTCTTGATGACGTGGGCGTATTCGTCCTCGCCGAAGCCTTCGCCGGAATAGTGCGGCGGCCACTGGTTGAAGCCCGAATAATAGTGCAGCGACAGGCCGTCGAGCGACCAACTGAAGATCTGCCGGGTCGACTCCTTCATCATGACTTCGGTCCAGGCGTAGTCGTCGACATTGGCGCCCGACGCGATGCGCTTCATGCCGTTGGGATCGAAGTCGCCATTGGGCAGCTGCTGGGCATTGTCGTAGTTGCGGGCGAAGGTCGCGAAGTTGCGGTAGAGGTTGGCATAGTGCTCGGGCGTCATCGATCCGCCGCAGCCCCAGCTTTCATTGCCGATGCCGAAGATCGGCACCTTGAACGGTTCCTTGCGGCCGTTGGCGACGCGTTCACGCGCCAGCGACGAGATGGCCGGATCGGCGGTCATGTATTCCAGCCAGTCCGACATTTCCTGCGGCGTGCCCGAACCGACATTGCCCGAGACATAGGCCTCCGAGCCGATCATTTCGATGAAGTCCATGAATTCGTGCGTGCCGAAGTGGTTCGATTCCGCCACGCGGCCCCACAGGTAGTTGACCGTGGAGGGGCGTTTATCCTGCGGCCCGATGGCATTGCGCCAGTGGTAATCGTCGGCGTAGCAGCCGCCGGGCCAGCGTACGTTCGGCACCTTGATTTCTTTAAGCGCCGCGACGACGTCGTTACGGATGCCGCGCGTGTTAGGGATCTTGGAGTCTTCGCCGACCCAGATGCCCGGATAGATGCCGGTGCCCAGGTGCTCGGCGAACTGGCCGAAGATGTGGCGGCTGATCTGCGGGCCCGGCTTGGTGGTATCGACCGTGACCGGCGTGCCGGAAAGCGCGGGCGTGGCAGCGAGACACAGGGCGGCAACGGCCCCGGCGAAATAGTGTTTCATGTCCTGTTCCTGTATCGAGTTGTTATCCCTGCGGTCTCTCCGGACCGCTGGGTTTATAGCACTTTCGTCAGCACCTTCGCGGCGCGGTCCGTCTTGAGTTCGTTTTTCAGTCCGTATGTGAAGCCGCCGGCGGTGATTTCGAAGACGTCGCCGTCCTGGGTCTTGATACCGTCGGCGAAGGAGGCGGTGGCGGTGCCGAAGCAATGGACATGGACGTCGCCCGGCTGGCGGAACAGGCCGTACTTGAAGTGATGGTGTTCCAGGTTGGCCAGGGTGTGGGACATGTTGTCCTCGCCCGAGATGAACGGCTTTTCCCAGATGACGTCATTGCCGCGCCAGATGCGGGCCGTGCCTTCGACGT
>CAMLLA010000048.1 GCA_946480525.1 uncultured Asticcacaulis sp.
GAGCGCTGGATATGGAGCGATGAATTCTACACGACGACCAATCCGCATAATGTGACGATCCACCCCGTGCTGAACGTCGACGAGACGAGCTATGATCCGACAAAGATCTGGCCCGGACAGGTCTCGAAACCGATGGGCAAGGATCACCCGATCGCCTGGTTCCACAGCTATGGCAAGAGCCGTGTCTTCGTTACGACGCTGGGGCATAACGGTGAAATGTACCGCGATCCGCAGTATCTCGGCCATCTGCTCGGCGGCATCTACTGGGTTGCGACAGGACTCGGACAGCGTCGTTAAGGGAGGATAAGTCCCGGCGCCGCATGCGTTTTCGAATGCCGGCCGTTTTCAAGACAATCGTATCCTTACGGCTGCCTGCGTAACCATTGGCGACAAGCTTCGCAGCGCATTGCGCCGTCCAGCCAGGGCCTGCAAAGCCTCACCTTTGTATGGCGTTGGCAATGACTACCAGACTGAATGAAGCGCGCGGCTGGATGCCGGACTTTTCAAAACCAGCCCCCAGGGCAGTTGGCGGTGTCTTCGTTGCGCCCGCCGATTGCGCCGAAATTGACGGGCCGCACTATCCGACACCGGCCGAACGCCTGGCTGACCTCGTTATCCACGTCATCGGACTGGCCTTCGCCGTGATCGGCGGCGGCGCGGCCGTGGCGCTGGCCGTCAGTCACGGTGTCATCTCGTTAAGTGCCGCCATTGCCGTCTATGCGTTGGGCCTCGTCGCCATGCTGTCCTTCTCTGCGGCGTATAATTTCGCTCATCCGCGCTGGCGGCCCTTTCTGTTCCGCCTCGACCACGCTGGCATCTTCCTGATGATTGCGGCCAGCTATACGCCGTTTACGACGCAGCTTTTGCACGGCGCATGGAGCTGGGGCATGACGACGGCCGTCTGGACCTTGGCGATCATCGGTGTGTTCATCAAGCTGTGCCTGCCGCGCCTGAGCGAAACCGTGTCGATGGGCTTCTACCTGGTCATGGGGTGGCTGGTCGTCCTGGCCATCCAGCCGCTGGTCGAACGGGTGCCGCTGGTGCCGCTTCTGCTGCTGGCCGCCGGCGGTATTGTCTACTCCGTCGGCGCCGTCCTGTTCGTGATGAAGCGCTGCCGCTTCCGCCGCGCGATCTGGCACGGCCACGTCGTCGCCGGCGCCGCCACCCACTATGCCGCCATCATGATCGGCGTTGTCCTGGTGGGTGGCTGAGCCCGTCATGCGGCCGTCAGATTTCCGCCGTCTCCAGCGGAAAGCCTTCGTCGATCCAGCCCGTGACGCCGCCAGCCATGATCTTCACCGGCCGGCCCAGCTCCGCCAGACGCAGGGCGCCACGCGCCGCGCCGTTGCAATGCGGGCCGGCACAGTAGGTGACGAACAGGGTATCCTTCGGCCACTCCGCCATTTTCGATGCGATGATCTTGCCGTGCGGCTGGTTGATCGCGCCCTTGATATGGCCCCGGGCGAAAAGGGCCGGGCCGCGGACGTCGAGCAGCACGAAGTCGGCGCCCTTGCCAAGCGCGTCGTGCACGTCCCAGCAATCGGTCTCGAAGGTGAACTCCGCTGCGAAGTGCTGGCGGGCAAGGTCGCTGGGAGCGGCAGGTACGGCGGTGACTGAGGTTGGCATGGCACATCCTGTTTTGAGTGGATGTGCAACCCTAATTCAAATTCGGCTTGGCGAGATTGACATATTCCGTAAATATTCCGCCAAACGCGTATCAGGTGCGTAAGCCGGTGATCATGGGTGCGTTGTCGGTGACGGTGACGTCGAAAGAGACGGTGCTTCCGGCCTTTACGCCGTTCAACAAAGACGGTTCTGCGACGGGGAACGTCATGGTCATGGCCGGCCAGCCGATCGACGGTATGGGGTCATGAGCGATGGTGATCGTGCCGGCCTTGAGGTCGACGGCCTTGACGACGCCTGTGCCTGTGCCGGCCTTGACGACCGGCGCCACGGCGGAAGAGGCCTGCATTGCCATGTCTTTGTGGGCCGGGGCCGGATTACAGGCGGTCAGGGCAAGGGCCACGACGGCCGGAAGAACATAACGCATGGACATTTCCCTCAATGATCGCGTGGCTTTTCGAGATCGCGCAGGTCGAGCCCGCGCGTCTCCTTGCCGTAGCGGATGATCAGGGCCAGGGCCAGCGCGATCGGCGCCATGATCATCAGCGCCGCCGCGCCCAGCGCCGGAACGAGCGCCGTGATGCTGAGCGACTGCGCGAGCACGCCGCCGCCCTTGGTGCATGCCGCCACCCACCCGGTCGCCCGGCCGCGCACCTTGAGGGGATAGACTTCGGAGGTGTAGGGCAGAAGGATGGCCAGAAGGCTGTTCGATCCGACGATCAGAAGCGCCACGGGAAAGACTGGACTGCCGCCGAACATCTCCAGGCCCAGCACCCACGCCAGCCCGGCGAAGGTCACGGTGATGGCCCCCGTCAACGCCCATTTCGTACTCCAGCGGCTGTACAGAAAAGCGCAGAGGAAGACGGTCGGAAAGGCGATCAGGGCCGAACTGGCCAGCAGTTTGGAGGAGGTCCCCATGTCATAGCCGCGTTCGACCAGGTCGGCCGGAAGCCACAGCAGCAGGCCGAAATTGATCAGGCCCCAGGCGATGGCCGCGATACTGAGCGCCGCCGTCTCACCGATCAGGCCGGGCGTCCACAGCTTTGGTTGCGGCCCGTCGTGATGGCCGTGGGCGAAGGTGTCGGCTTCGTCCTCTTCGCCGGCTTCGAGCGTGTGGCTCTTGGTGCCGAAGCGCGCCATGACCTTGAAGGCCTCTTCGCGGCGGCCGCGCGACAACAGGAACTTGGCCGATTCCGGGATCAGCCCGCCCATCAGGACCAGGATCAGGCCGGTCGGCAGGTTGAGCAGCCACAGGATGCGCCAGCTCCATTCGGGCACCAGCAGGGCCGAGAAACCCGACGCCGCGAAATAGCCGCCGACGCCCCCCAGGCCACCCACCAGAACAAGCGCCCAGCCGCGGTGCTTCGACGGCATGGTCTCGGCCAGCAGGGCGTAGGTTACCGGCAGCATGCCACCTGCACCAGCGCCCATCAGGAAGCACATGCCAATGTTCCACGGCAGGGACGGCATGGCGCCGCAGATCGAGGTGCCGACAAAGACCACCGCCGACAGAAGGATAGACGCCTTGCGACCATAGATGTCGGCGATAATGCCCCACAGGATCGAACCGGTAACCGTGCCGACCAGCGCGAAGAACGGCACCAGAGCGGCCTGCGACTTGGGCACGCCGTATTCGTGCGTCATGCCGGGCATGACGAAGCCGAGGCTTGCCGGTTTCATGACGTCGATGACGAGGGCGACGGTAAGCACGACCATCAATCCCCAGTGCGCCGGGCTGAGCGGTGCGTCCTCGGGTGCGTGGACCGATATGCGCGACGCGGCGTCCATCTGATCGCCGACCTTTTTGGGAAGCAGACCGTAAGCCGCGACGCCAATGCCGGCGACAATCAGGAACATGCCGAGGATCATGTCCCAGCCCATCTCCATGCCGGCCAGGTGGAAGCCCATGTCCCTGCCCATCCAGAACATGGGAATGTGCATCAGAACGCCGATGGTGACAAAGACGCAGCCGAGGACGAACGCCCACACGCCCCTGCGATCGAGAAATACTTTTGCGTCCATTGCCTGCCCCGTTTGTTATCGGTGCAAGGCTAACGGTAAAATTTCAAAAATAAAGCTTAATTATCAATAGGCTTATTGAAATGACGCGATCAGTTTTGTTGCTACGTAGTAACAAGACGTGGATTTAAGCGCCAAATCGAGTAAGGTGCGGCTTTATGTTACCAGTAGTGAAAAGAAGCGGCTCAGGTCAGGGTTGAAATCATTGCGCCGCATTCGACCTTCCTATGCGCGCCCGGGGATGATATGTGCTTATGGGTCAGAGAAGCCTGAGCCCGACGGATCAGCGAAGGCCGCGCGTGTCAGTGATACCGGCTGCTCACCTTTCGAGCGAGTAAAGTTGCTTTCAATTAATAAGGCTGCTGTCTAGGTAGCTGGATACAGGTTACCGGGCCGGCCGCGTACATCGCGCCGCGCCGTGTCCGCAGTTTTTGCGTCTTATTCCTTATAAAACATAAACTTGAAGGGATTACCCATGGCTGTAATTACCGGAACAAACGCCCACGAAAAACTTATCGGCACGGGCGACGCCGACCAGATCTCTGGATTGGACGGTAAGGACGAAATCTTCGCAGGAAGTGGCGACGACACGATCACCGGCGGGCTCGGCAACGATGTCATAAATGGCGGGGATGGGACAGACACCGCCGTCTATGCCGGCAATGTCTGGGAATACAAGGTCGTCAAGGACTGGCAGGGCAACTATTACGTATCGACCGGAAATCCGGGACTTATCTTCGGTCCACACACCGATCCTAATCTGGGTGAAGGTACCGACCGGCTGATCAATGTCGAAAAGCTCAGCTTCAACGGCATTGTCTATGATATCGATACGCTTGTACAGGACTCCAAGCAGTACGGTGAAGCCACCGACGACTATATCGCTGCCCCCGCGCACTTGTCCACCAGAGTGCTGTTAGGCCTTGGCGGAAATGACACCCTGGTAGGCCGCACGGATTTACAGGATTATCTCTATGGCGGCGATGGCAATGACAGCCTAGTCGGCAATGGCATCGGTTGGGCCGGCAACAGTATCGGCGACGTGCTGGATGGCGGCGCGGGCGCCGACTACATGCAAGGCGGCGAGGGTATGACATACTACTACGTCGATAATACCGGAGACGTCGTGGTCGATACAGGCAGCCCGCCGGTCGGCAACATACACAACAAGCTGTCGGACATTATCTACGCGACCGTGTCCTATGATGCGGTCGCAAATGTCGAAGTGCTCGACTTCCTTGGCAACGCCGATATTTCCAGTCACGGCAATTCCGAGGCGAACACCATAAAGGGCAATGTTGGCGACAATTCCATCAGCGGTGCGGGCGGCAACGATACGCTGCGGGGCCGTGGAGGCGACGACACGATCGTCGGCGGCGACGACAACGACTATATCGAAGGCAATGACGGTAACGACTCGCTCGACGGCGGGGCCGGGGACGACGCGCTTTATGCCGGCGCAGGTGTGGACACGCTGATCGGGGGCACAGGCAACGACAACTATTATGGATTCGGCACAGGCGACACGATCGTCGAAGAGGCTGGCGGCGGCGTCGACACGGTCTGGTTCAGCGGAAGCTACGACCTCCAGGACAATATCGAAAACGCCCACGTCATCGGATCGAGCCAGGGCAATGCGCTGAACAATGTGATCTCGGACAGTTCCGGCAACGGCATCTTGCTGGGGATGGAGGGTAATGACTCGTTGTCTGGAGCAGGGGCGCTTTACGGTGGCGATGGCCATGACAGGCTCGACGGCGGTGGTTACATGGAAGGCGGCGCGGGTCAGGACGTCTACATCGTCCGTGATGTCAACGCGTTGGTTGTCGAGACGTCTACGCTCCCTAACAGGGACCAGGTTAAATCCTATGTGGACTACGTGCTGACCGCTAATGTCGAAGACCTGGTGCTCCTGAATTATGTGGACGGTACGGGGGGCGCAAACCTGAAGGGTACGGGCAATGCGCTGAACAACGAACTCATTGGCAATCTCGGCGAGAACAGGTTGTGGGGTGGCGACGGCAACGACAGGCTCTACGGCATGGACGGCGATGACACGCTCACGGGCGGTGCCGGCAATGACACCCTCGACGGTGGGCAAGCGGCGGATGATTTTGTCTTCTCGGCGGCCGCAGTCAACGGCCGTGACACGATCGTAGGTTTCAGCACTGGCCTGGACCGGCTGGTGTTCACCGGCGCGGAATACGGTTTCGCGTCAGGACATGTGCTGACATCAGCCGAGTTTACGGTGGGCGCGTCTTCCGTTGGCTCGAGCGCCCAGTTTGTCTGGAACGACATCACCAGCCGTCTCTACTGGGATGCCGACGGGATCGGGGCGGGCGCGGCCATTGAACTGGCGCTCATCGGCAACGGCGCCGTGGTGACGAAGGACGACCTGTTCTTTACCTGAGTGGGAAAGATTTCCTTTCCGGTATTTGCGAAACGAATGCCGGAAAGGAGGTGCCCGCCGCATTCCCAATCCGAACCTGAAGGACGCAAATCCATGGCTGTTATTACCGGCAACACCACCGACGAAGATCTCTGGGGAACCTCAGGAAACGACACGATCGACGCCGGGGGCGGGAACGATATCGTTCGCGCCATGGAAGGCGACGATGTGGCCGGCGGTGGCGAAGGCAATGACTTCGTGTCGGGCTTCACGGGTGACGATGTGCTTGGGGGCGGTGCGGGCGACGATGTGCTTTACGGCTATACGGGGACGGATGTCCTGAACGGCGGTGCGGGAGCGGACCTGCTGTGGGGCGACGACGGTAATGATGTCCTGGATGGCGGTGAAGGCGCTGACACCCTGTGGGGCGTACTGGGCGATGACATCTACGTCGTCGATGATCTGGGTGATCAGGTCATTGAGACCGGCTACGACAGCTACGACGAAGTCCGGTCGTCGGTAAACTGGCAGGCCGGTGCAGCGATCGAAGCCGTCACCCTGACCGGCAGCGGGAATATCTCGGCCCATGGCAACGAAATCAACAACCTGCTGACCGGCAACGTCGGCAACAATATCCTGGCGGGAAATGACGGAGCCGATACGCTCTCGGGCATGGGCGGCAACGATAAGCTCGACGGCGGTGTCGGCAACGACCTCCTCAGGGGTGGCGATGGCAGTGACAGCCTCAATGGCGGCGACGGCTCGGACACGCTGGAAGGCGATGTGGGCGACGACCGGCTGAACGGCGGCGCGGGTGTCGACGTGCTGACGGGCGGGAATGGCAATGACATCTTCGACGGTGGCCTTGGCGACGACGCCATGACGGGTGGCAAGGGCAATGACGTCTACGTCGTCGACCAGGCCGGCGACCTGGTGACCGAAGCCGTCGGCGAAGGCACGGATACGGTCAAAAGCAGCATCGGCTATACACTGACGGGCAATGTCGAGGTGCTGAGCCTGACCGGGTTCGGCAGCGTCAATGGCACGGGCAACAGCAGCGACAACACGCTGAACGGCAATGCCGCCAACAACCGGCTGTCGGGTGAGGACGGAGCGGACAATATCTTTGCCGGCGACGGCAATGACACGGTGATCGGCGGCGGCGGCCACGACTGGCTGGTCGGCGGTTCCGGGGCCGACGACTATGTGTTCCAGGCGGCGGCGAACAACGGCTACGACATGATCATGGGCTTCGAGCACGGCGTCGACCGTCTGGTGTTCAAAGGCTCGGACTACGGTTTTGTGGCGGGTCATGTGCTGACGGCGGCCGAGTTTACGGTGGGCGCGTCTGCCGTCGGCTCAAACGCCCAGTTTGTCTGGAACGACATCACCGGCCGTCTCTACTGGGATGCCGACGGCACCGGCGCGGGCGCAGCCTTTGAACTGGGCCTGATCGGCAACGGCGCGACCGTCACAAAGGACGATCTGTTTTTCACCTGAGGCGTACGTGCGTAAGCAGCCCGCCGCCGGATACGCGACCCGTCGGGGTTCGCTGGCAGGTTGAACCATATTGAATTGCTGTTAAGCACTTTGCTCAGTTTGAACCGGGCTTAAATTACCATCGCCGCGGGCAGGATTGCCGGCACAGGGACAACGGCTTGTTATCCGTAACAAGCGGACAGACAGGTCAGAGGAACATCACATGGTGAACATCATCATCGGAACGCCGGGTGACGACAGCCTGACGGGAACGGCTGCGGACGACAGCATCGTCGGCGGCGCTGGCAACGATACCATCAGGACATACCAGGGCAGCGACTCCGTCGACGGCGTTGAGGGTAATGACTGGATCGACACCTACGGCGCCATGCAGGTGGTCGGCGGCATCGGCCACGACACCCTGATGGGCGCTGCCTACGGAACCAGCGTAACCTCCGCCCTCCATGGCGCAGAGGGCGACGACTATGTGTCCGGAAGCGCGGGCAGTGGGGGGGCCTTTATTGGTTACGGCCATGAGGGCAATGACACCCTGTATGGTGAAGTGTCCACGGGCGGCACCGTTTTCCTCTCCGGCGAAGAAAATGCTGACATTATCCGGATCAGTTCGGGTGCGGGCGGATCGCTTCAGGCCTATGGCGGAACTGGCGGCGACCGGTTCGAGATCACCGGCGATCGTTACGTCTTCCTCGCGGGCACGCAGGCCGACATCACGATCAGGGATTTCGTTGCCAACGTTGTCGGTGATGTGCTGCGCTTCGATCTCGCGCAACTGAGAAACTACAACCACACAAATCCCTTCGGCACCGGCCACTTCCAACTGATCCAGGACGGCGCCGACACCCTGTTCCAGGTACGGATCGACGGTGCGGCCGGCGGTGGCGCCTTCTATACGGTTGCCACGCTTGCGGGCGTCAACAAGTCACTTCTGACAGCGGCGCATTTCGGCGGCTATGACCCGAACGGTACGACGCCCGTGGGGCTCAACCAGACCGGCACGACGGCCAATAACAACATTGTCGGCAGCGTCGGGGCTGACAACATCAATGGCGGCGCCGGTAACGACACCATTACCGGCGATGACGGCAATGACAGCCTCCATGGCGGAGCCGGCGACGACTACCTGATCGGCGGGTTTGGCAATGACAGCCTGGATGGCGGTGACGGCAACGACTATCTGACCGACTTCATGGAAAGCAATGTCACCGTGGTGGGCGGAGCGGGCAACGATACCATCTCCGTCACGATCGAGGACAATTTCGTTCTGGTCGCCGATGGCGGCATTGGCGATGACATGCTGAACGTCTCCATCTTCGGAGGCGGCGGAACGCTGAATGGCGGCGACGGCAATGACCTATTCAACATTCAAAGTTCGGGTGGCAACTGGACCTACCTGACCGGTGGCGCGGGACAGGACATCTATCGTTTGCCGTTCGTCGGCGAGATGTTCAGCATTACCGATTTTGAAGCCGGCGACGGCGGAGACCAGATCGACCTGCCGGGTATGGTGCCGGGGGGCAATCCCTTCCTTTCCGGCGATTTGCGGCTGGTCCAGAATGGCAGCGATGTCTATCTGGAGTATGACGAAGGCGGTTCCACGCCGCGCCTGCTGGTGCTGGAAAACGTCGATGCCTCGGCGCTTACGGCGCACAACTTCATGGGCTACGCGCCCACCACGGCAACGCCCGATCCGACGGGTACGCCTGGCAACGATACCCTGATCGGTTCGGCCGGCAATGACAGCATAGACGGGCTGGGCGGAGACGATGTCATCAATGGCATGGGCGGCGCCGACACGCTTGACGGCGGCGCAGGCAATGACACGGTCAACGGCGGCGCGGGCGACGACCGTCTGGTGAGCAGCGTCGGCAGCGACACAATTGACGGCGGAGAGGGCAACGACACCATTTCCGCCTCCGTCGATAGATATTTTGTCCTGGCCGCTGATGGCGGCGCCGGCAATGACACGCTGCAAGTCACGATGATCGGGGGCAGCGGCACACTGAGCGGCGGCGATGGCGATGACCTGTTCGACCTTGATGGTGCCGGTGGCCCGATGGCCTATCTGTCCGGTGGCGCAGGGCAGGACAGGTATCTTTTGCCGTTTATCGGCGAGAAGTTCACCGTCACCGACTTTACCGCGGGCAACGGTGGCGACCGTATCGACCTCAGCCGTATCACGGAGCGGTTTGGCCGTCCGCCCGGCACCGATCTGTTCGCCACGGGCGACCTGCGGCTGGTCCAGGATGGCAGCGATGTCCTGCTGTACTACAACGTAGGGAACAACACGCCCATTCTGCTGGTGATAGAGAATGTCACCGCCGCGGCGCTGACCCCCTACAACTTCATGGGCGCAGTGCCGATCATCGCTGCGACGACGCTGACGGGAACGTCGGGAACAGATAATCTGGACGGCACGGCCGGTAATGACAGTATCGACGGCTTTGCGGGTTTGGATTTCATCTATGGGCGCGCAGGCGACGACACTTTGAACGGCGGTGAGGGCAGTGACAGCGTTTACGGTGGAGACGGCAACGACCTGATCACCAGCGGCAGCACTACCAACAGCGACAAACTTTTTGGCGGCGAGGGCAATGACACCATCTACGGCGGCAACGGGTTAGAGTATATTTACGGCGAAGGTGGAGACGACCTGATCTATACCGGCGGCGGCACAGGTATTGTCAACGCCGGTAATGGCAATGACACCATACACGGCGGCGCCCAATTCAATAGTTTTCTGGGAGATTACGGCGACGACGTCATCTATGGCTACGGTGACAATGATATTATCGATGGAGGCTACGGCCAGGACTCGCTCGACGGCGGCGAAGGCAATGACCACCTCAGGGGGGATGCCGGCGATGACACGCTGCTGGGCGGCGACGGAAACGACACCCTGGTCGGCGACTCAAGCACCACGGCGGGCAACGACTATATCGACGGCGGGGCGGGCAACGATACGATGTACGGCGATGGGGGCGACGATACCTTTATCGTCCGTGAAGCCGGCGACCGCGTTTTCGAGATCGAAAATGGCGGTTTCGACGTCGTCATGACCTATGCCGACTTCCAGGCCGGCGCCTATATCGAGAACATCACGGTCCTGGGGACGGCCAATGTCGTCGCTTCGGGCAACGCGTCGAACAATGTCATCACGGGCAACAGCGGCCGTAATACGCTGAAGGGCAATGACGGGAACGACACGATCGATGGCGCCGACGGTAATGACAAGATCGACGGCGGCAATGGCGATGACCGCCTCTATGGCGGCGCGGGCAGCGACCAGGTGACCGGCGGCGAAGGCTCGGACGTCCTGGAAGGTGGCGATGGTGGCGACCAGCTGAACGGCGGGGCGCGCTGGGACACGCTGCGCGGCGGCGAAGGCAATGACATCATCGACGGTGGCGCCGACAACGACGCCATGTATGGCGGCACCGGCAACGACACCTATGTCGTCGATCATATCGGCGACCGGGTCTATGAAAACCTCAATGAGGGCACAGACACGGTCAAGGCGTGGATCGACTATGCGATGAACGCCCATATCGAGGTGCTGTATCTCAGCGGCACGAACGATATCTCGGGCACGGGCAACGGCCTGTCGAACAGCATGAACGGCAACAGCGGCAACAACACCCTGTCGGGTGGCCTTGGCAATGACAGCCTCTTCGGCTGGGAAGGCAATGACAGTCTGGTCGGCGGCAACGACCACGACCGCCTGTCGGGCGGCAACGGCACTGACACGCTTGTCGGCGGCCACGGTAATGACGTACTAGGCGGCGGCACGGGCGCGGACGACTTCGTCTTCTCGTCGACCGCCATTAACGGCCACGATCACATCGTGGATTTCGAACACGGCCTCGACAGGCTGGTCTTCTCGGGCGCCGATTACGGCTTTGCGGCTGGTCATGTGTTGACGGCTGCCGAGTTCACCACCGGCACCGTGGCGGTCGGGTCGTCGGCGCAGTTCGTCTGGGACGCTGTGGGTCAGCATCTCTACTTCGATGCCGATGGTGATGGAGCAGGCGCCGCGATCGAGCTGGCCATGATCAGCAATGGCGCCGTGGTGACGAAAGAAGATCTGTCCTTCACCTGAGGACAGCCCGCCCTCACGGTCTCAGCGGAAAAATGCCTGCGGCGTCGCCTTGCGGGGCGGCGCCGGCAGCCATATCTGTGATCTCGCAAGTTACACTTGGAGACCTGCCATGGCTGACACCGATCCCGCGAACAATCAACCCAGCGGCTATGTGCCGCCCCAGGTCTGGCAATGGGACAGCCAGAATGGCGGCCAGTTCGCCAATATCAACCGGCCGATCTCCGGCGCGACGCACGACAAGGACCTGCCCACCGGCAAGCACCCGCTTCAGCTCTACTCGCTGGGGACGCCCAACGGCATCAAGGTTACGATCCTGCTTGAGGAACTGCTGGCCGCCGGCCACGCCGGTGCGGAATACGACGCCTGGCTGATCAAGATCGGTGACGGCGACCAGTTTGGTTCAGGCTTCGTGTCGGTCAATCCGAACTCCAAGATTCCCGCCATGCTCGACCGCTCTACCAACCCGCAGACACGGCTGTTCGAAAGCGGATCGATCCTGTTCTATCTTGCCGAAAAGTTCGGTGCCTTCCTGCCGACCGAGCACTATAAACGTGCCGAGACGATGAACTGGCTGATGTGGCAGATGGGCTCGGCGCCGTTCGTCGGTGGCGGGTTTGGCCATTTCTACGCCTATGCGCCGTTCAAGATCGAATATGCGATCAACCGCTACGCCATGGAAACCAAACGGCAGCTGCATGTCCTCGATACACAGCTTGGCAAGACGGAATATGTCGCGGGCGATGAGTACACGATCGCCGACATGGCCATCTATCCGTGGTACGGCGGCATCGTGAACAACGCCTATTCGGCCGCTGAATTCCTGTCGGTCGGCGATTACCCGTATATCCGCCGCTGGATGGACCTGCTCGAAGCGCGCATTGGCGTAAAGCGCGGTCGTCTGGTCAACCGCGCCGCCGATGGCCTGGCCGAACGCCATGACGCCAGCGACTTCGATACGCTGGCCGCGGCAGGATAAAAAAGACCGCCGTCAGGATAGACGGCGGTCAGTAACCTCTGGGATGAGGCAACAGGGAAGAAAGCCATGAAGCTTCGCAATTACTATAAAAATTGTGGTAATTTAGAACAAGTCAGAAATATCCCATCTGCTGTATAGAATGACTTCATTGTCCGACTTCGTCCGCGCCCCTTCCCGAAAAGGCGATTGATCTCATATGAATTTGTGAGACAGGTGTTGCGGATGGACGCGGCACGGGTTATGCGCAGGCAATGGTTTCTTTTGGATCGATCTTGCCCGTTATTCAGTTCGAACAGGTTGGCAAACAGTTCAGCGCCTCCGGACGGACGCAGGCGGCGCTGAGCGATGTGACGCTGGATGTCCTGCCGGGCGAGGTGTTCGGGATCGTCGGCGCGTCGGGGTCCGGCAAATCGACCCTGGTACGGCTCATCAATCGGCTGGAACGTCCGACCTCGGGTAAGGTGAGGGTAGGCGGCCAGGACCTGTCGCAACTGGATGCGCGCCGGCTGTCGGCCCTGCGGCATAAGCTGGGCATGATCTTCCAGCAGTTCGGCCTGCTGTCGTCCAAGACCGCCCGGCAAAATGTCCTGTTCGCGTTGCAGCTGGCCAGGCCCAGGCTTGAGGCCGCCGACCACGCCCGCGTCGATGACCTTCTGGCGCGTGTCGGACTGAAGGACCACGCCCATAAATATCCGGCGCAACTGTCCGGCGGGCAGAAGCAGCGCGTCGCCATCGCCCGCGCCCTGGCCAATGCGCCGGACATCCTTTTGTGCGACGAGCCGACCAGCGCCCTCGATCCCGAGGCAACCCAAGGCGTGCTCGACCTGTTGGCGGAGCTCAATCGCGACCTGAAGCTGACGATTGTCCTGGTCACCCATGAAATGGACGTCGTGCGCCGGATCTGCGACCGTGTCGCGGTGCTCGATCATGGCCGTCTGGTTGAATTGGGGCCGGTCCGGCAAGTGCTGTTCAACCCGCAAAGCGAGGCCGCGACAGCCTTGATCGCGCCCCTGACTCCGGATATTCCGCCATCGGCCGGTATGCAGCCGCGACTGCGTCTGACCTATTTCGGCGACGTCGTCACCAGTGACGCCCTGAGTGCCGCGACGCAAGGGCTGGACGTCCGCTTCAGCATCGTCGCCGGCCAGGTATCAGCCTTGAAGGGCACGCCCTATGGGCAGCTCATCGTCGAGCTGGAGGGGCCGGGCAGGGCTGCGGCCGTTGAGCGCCTGATGACAAGGGGCGTTGAGGTGGAGGCAATCGCATGATTCCGGCGGACTTTTTCCGTAACCTGGATGGCGCCGAAATCGCCCTGGCCAGTTGGGAAACCGTGGCCATGCTGTTCGGCTCGCTGCTGTTCAGCGTGGCCCTGGGCTTGCCGCTCGGCATCTGGCTGTTCGTTACGTCACCCCGCGGCCTGGCGCCCAACGCACCGCTCTATGGCGTGCTCAGCCTGGTCGTCAATGTCCTGCGGTCGATCCCGTTCGTCATCCTGTTCATCCTGCTGATCCCCGTGACCTTGGCGCTTGTCGGCACGTCTTTGGGAGTGCGTGGCGCCATTCCGCCGCTGGTTCTGGGCGCGGCGCCGTTCTTCGCCCGACTGGTTGAAAGCGCCTTGCGTGAAGTCGACCGCCCGGTCATCGAGGCCACCCAGGCTCTGGGCGCCAGCAACAGCCAGATCGTGCTCAGGGCGCTGCTGCCGGAAGCCATGCCGGGGTTGATTGCGGCGGTGACCGTGACCGCGATCGCACTGGTATCCTATACGGCCATGGCCGGTGTCGTCGGCGCCGGCGGCCTGGGCGACCTGGCGGTGCGCTATGGCTATCAAAGATTCCAGACCGATGTCATGGTCGTGACCGTGGCGCTGATCGTCATTCTTGTTCAGGGCCTGCAAATGGCCGGCGACGCGCTGGTGGCGCGCTTTCACAAACGATAGGAGTTACCCGGATGACGTCACGCCGTATCTTCCTGCTGTCCGCCCTGGCGGTCACCGCCTGCGCGAAGCCCCAGCCGAAGGGGAGCGTCCTGACGGTCGCGGCGACGGCGGTGCCGCACGCCGAAATCCTCAAGGCCGTGACGCCGGACCTGAAGGCCCAGGGCATCGATCTTCAGGTCAAGGTGTTCAACGACTATGTCCAGCCGAACCTGCAGGTCGACCAGAAACTGATCGACGTAAACTACTTCCAGACCCTGCCGTATCTGAACGCCTTCAATGCCGAACGCGGCACCAAGCTGGTGCCCGTGGTCGGTGTCCATGTCGAACCGTTCGGCGCCTATTCACGTAAGGTGAAAGCGATCGCGGACCTTCGTCAGGGCGCCGTCATCGCGCTGCCGAATGATCCGACCAATACCGGCCGGGCGCTGATCCTGCTGCACAAGAACGGCCTGATCACGCTGAACAATCCGAACAATATCGCCGCGACGCCAAAGGACGTTGTCGCGAACCCCAGGGACTTTGTCTTCAAGGAACTGGAATCGCCGTCCCTGCCGCGCGTGCTGGGCGAGGTCGACCTGGCCCTGATCAATACCAACTATGCGCTGGACGCCGGGCTCAATCCGCAGTCGGACGCCTTGATTATCGAAGGCCCGGACAGCCCGTATCTCAACTATCTCGTCGCGCGTCCGGACAACAGGGACGATCCGCGCATCAAGGCGCTGGCGACGGCATT
>CAMLLA010000049.1 GCA_946480525.1 uncultured Asticcacaulis sp.
CAAGGAATCCGGCAACCGCGACACCAATATCGCCGAGCGCTACGCCGACTACTGGGTGTTCGGCGGTATTTTCCGGCCGGTATGGCTGGAAATTTCACCGGTTGAAGCCATCCGCCATGTCGCGGTCGATGCCCGCGCGGACGGTAACCTGACCGCCGACGTCCAGTTCGACGGCGACCGCGAAGCGACGCGGGTCGAAGGACAGGTCGTCACCCTGGACGGAAAGCCGGCGGGCGCCCCCTTTTCCCTGCGGCTTCCCGGGGGCGGCGCCGGGAAGGTCCGCCTGGCGACACAGATTGCCGCGCCACGGCTGTGGACGGCCGAAACCCCCAATCTCTACGCCTTGAAGCTCGTCCTCTACAAAGGTGACGAGCCCCTCCACACGGTGACGCAGCGCTTCGGCTTTCGCACCTTCGAGGTCCGTGCCGGCCAGGGCCTTTATCTCAACGGCCAGCGTATCCTGCTGAAGGGCGCCAACCGGCACAGCTTCCGGCCCAAGACCGCCCGTGCGCTCGATGCTCAGGACAGCTACGACGATGTCCGGCTGGTCAAGTCGATGAACATGAACGCCATCCGCATGTCGCACTACCCGCCCGACCCGGCCCTGCTGGAAGCCGCCGACGAACTGGGCCTGTACGTGCTGGATGAACTGAGCGGCTGGCAGCACGCCCACGACACGGTCGTTGGCCGCCTGCTGGTGCGCGAAATGGTCGAGCGCGACGTCAACCACCCCAGCATTCTGTTCTGGGACAACGGCAATGAAGGCGGCTGGAACCGGGACCTCGACGGCGAGTTCGCGCTTTACGACCCGCAACAGCGCCGTGTCCTGCACCCCTGGGAACTGCACGACGACATCGACACCAAGCACTATTCCAACTGGGCCGACCTGACGAAACGGCTGGCCTCTCCCCACCTGCTCATGCCGACCGAGGTCCTTCACGCGCTTTACGATGGCGGGGCCGGCTCCGGGCTCGAGGACTACTGGGGCGCCATTTCAGCCTCGCCTCGCGGCGCGGGCATGTTCCACTGGGCCTTCGCCGACGAAGGCATTGCCCGCACTGACCGCAACGGAGCGATAGACTCGTTCAGCACATACGCGCCGGACGGGCTTGTCGGACCGAACTTTGAAAAGGAAGGCAGCTACTTTACAATCCGCGATATCTGGTCCCCGGTCCAGATCACGGCGCCCAACCTGCAAGACGGCTTCGACGGCGTTTTGCACGTCGGCAATCATTATGACTTCACCTCTCTCACGCAGGTCCGGTTCAGATGGCAAACCGTCCGTTTCCCCGGTCCCGCCGCGAAGACCACCACGCCGACGGTCCTTGCCAGCGGCACGCTGACAAGTCCCGACATCGCGCCACACGCCGCAGGCGCGCTGAGGCTTGATCTGCCGGAAGGCTGGCGTAAGGCCGACGCCGTCACCCTGACGGCCGCGGGACCCGACGGACAAGACGTCTGGACGTGGGTGTGGCCGACCTCCCGGCCGTCGCTTCCGGCAGCCGCTCGCGGCAGCCAGCCGATGGTTGCCGCCTCAGCCGGGGATCTCCGCCTGACCGCGGGCAAGGCCAGCGCCACATTCGATCCCGCCACCGGCCTGTTGCGTCAGATCAAAACCGGCAACAGGACGCTCAGCCTGACCAATGGCCCGCGCCTGGTCTTCGCCAGGCCGCAGGGCGCTCAGCCCAACTGGATCGATCTCAAATCAAGCGGCGGCGCGGACAACGTGCATACACTTCAGCCCCAGGTGGCCAATGTCGTCGAGATCGACCTTCCGCTTGAAAAAGCCGACAGCTATGCCGGCTTCAAGCTCGAGATAACCGGCGACGGCAAGGCATGGACGACGATCTATGACAGCACGCGCCGCGTTTCGGACGGTACTCGTTACACCTTCCCGCCGCAGGTGGTTTCCGCCATGCGCTTCTCGACGCCCCTGAGCGATGCAGGCCGCGCCATCACACCGAAAACCGTGCGGATAGGCTATGAAGCCGACCGCTTCCCCCTGCCCCCGGCGCCCGCCACGATTAAGACGGGCTCCGGGCGCGGCGAAGCCTGGCTTGAAGCCACTTCCGCGTCCGGTCTCGACCGCTTCCGCTGGACGTTGCGCGCCGACGGCTCGCTTAAGCTCGACTACAGCTACACGCTCACGGGCAAATATATCTACCACGGCATAAGCTTCGATCACCCGGAAGCCGCCATCCGGTCGATCCGCAGCCTGGGCGAGGGCCCGTACCGCGTCTGGCAGAACCGGCTGCGTGGACCGGAACTGGGTGTGCGCGAAGCGACCAGCAGCGTCGATCGCCCGGGCGCCGCGATCTATCCTGAATTCCAGGGTTATTTCGCCGGCCTGCGCTGGGCCAGGTTCAATACCGACACCGGCGCCTGGCTGGTGTCGGACACGTCCGACCAGACCTATCTCAGGATCGGAACGCCGCAACTGGGCCACGGCAACACCTCTCCGGAATTCCCGGCCGGCGACATTTCCTTCATGCGGGCCATCCCCGCCATGGGCTCGAAATTCGTCACGCCGGAAAATACCGGCCCGGCCAGCCAGCCGGCGGAGGCGACCGGGACCTATTTGGGATCGCTGCTATTCAATGTCCTGACCAAGTAACGGAAAGTCATTGTCGAAAAAACCCGCAATCAGGTCGCCCAGCGCCTTGTTGCTGATCATCGACTGCGCCTGCAAGGGCGACACCCATGCGATACTGCGCTGGCTGGCTTCCGGCCAGTAGGTCAGTTGCCGGTCGACGCGCAGCAAATACACCTCGACGGAAAACGGCGACACGGCGTCCTCGCCCTTGCGGGTCTTCTCGTAGGTAAAGAGCCCTATCGGCGTTTCATCGGCGTCGCCCAGTATGCCCGCCTCCTCATAGGCTTCGCGGGCTGCCGATTCGGCATTGGTCAGCCCTTCGATCGGCCAGCCCTTGGGGATGATCCACTGACGCGTCCCGCGCGAGGTGACGAGCAGCAGTTCGGGCTCGCCATCGACCGAGAGGCGATACGGCAAGGCGCCGACCTGCAAATAGGGTATGAAGGTCCCCGGCATTACCTAAACGCGGACATACAGCGGTCGCGGCACACCAGAGATCCTCGTGCATCCGGGGACGCGATACAGGCGGCGGCATGCGCCTTATTTTCCACGAAAGCGTCAGGCATCGGCGTCTCATAGAATCGCGAACTGGCGACAGGAGCGAAGATCGCGCCTCTTTGACAGGTCCGGCACCAAGAGTCGACGGGATTTGTGACAGTTTTGTGAAGGCTGCTACCCCCGGCCAGATTCCGGCGCCGGGACAGTATCATCATGCACCGAAACAGGTGCCTGCAGGCTCAGGCCTTTATGAGGTCCAGCGCCCCCTGGATCAGGCTGCGCATCTTCACTTCGGCGCCGCGCGCGTCTCCCGCCAGGATGGCGTCCGCCACCTGTTTGTGATCGAGGGCGCTCGCCAGGCGAACGCCTTTCAGGTCGTTGGTTTTGCGGATGCTGATCCGCAGGGAGGTCTCGATCATTTCACGCATCTGACGGAAAAACCTGTTTCCGGAGGCGTCCAGGACGGCGATATGAAAAGCAATGTCCGATGTGAGGGGATCGTCTTCGCCCCGTTCGGCCGCCAGCATGCGGTGAATCGCCGTTTCGATGGCGGCGCGCTGTTCGGTCGTGGCTCTCCCGGCGGCCAACGCGGCGGCACTGGGTTCGATACTGAGACGGGTTTCGGTGAATTCGACCAGGAGTTCGAGCGAGAATTTCCGCTCAAGCAACCATCGCATCACATCGGGATCCAGCAGATTCCAGTGATCTTCCGGATTGACGACGATGCCGCGGCGGCGCCGGGACGAAAGCAGGCCTTTGGAAACCAGCATCTTGACCGCCTCACGTGTCACGGTCCGGGCGGCATCGTACATTTCGGAAAGCTCGAGTTCCCTTGGAAAGGGCACACCGTCAAATTTCCCCGTGACGATCGAAACCCCCAGGCCCTGAACAATGGTCTCCGTCACATTGGTCGAACCTGTGGGTGTCCTCATGACGCATATCTCCGTTGGGCTCGTGAGGCCTCCATCGCCGGCTTATAGAAAGAAAGCACTCGCTGACGCAAGAAGGTCAGGCGAGCCGGCTTGACAGCCTGCCTTATCTCGACACTACTGTCACAAATAAAAAACATATTCACAGGCGAAAATCACATGAATCGTCGGCAGTTTTTCCTGGGTGTGAACGCAGCGGCGCTGCTGGCAAGCGCCCTGCCTCTGGACGCGGCGACGGGCAAACCGGCCGTCCGCTCGACCCGCCGGCTGCGGTTTGGGCGGCCAGCCGAAACCTGGCTTGACGCGCTGCCCGTCGGCAATGGCCGGACCGGCGCGATGATCTATGGCGGCGCGCGGCACGAACGCATGGCGCTCAACCATATCGAACTCTGGTCTGGCCGCACGATGCCGGGTGATCGGCCGGAAACCCGCCTCGCCCTGCCCAAAGTGCGCGACCTCCTGTTTCGGGGCCAGTATGCCGAAGCCAATGCATTGGCCCAGAACCAGATGATGGCGCCTATGAACGACGCGAATTTCGGCAGCTACCAGATGCTCGGCGACCTGAACCTGGATTTCGATCACGCCGACGCCGTCAGCGACTACCGGCGCGAGCTCGACCTCGATTCCGCCGATGTCACCGTCGCCTATACGGCCGGCGGCCACACCTACCGGCGCACGTGTCTCGCCTCCTTTCCGGATAAGGTCATCGCCGTGCGGCTGGACACGGACAATCCTGCCGGGCTGAGCCTGTCCGCGCGCCTGTCACGGGCACGCGACGCCACTGTCGAGACAGCGGGTGACGCCATCGTCATGCGCGGCCAGCCAAAACCCTACGGCGTCGCTTTTGCCGCTATAATGACGTGCCGCACAGAGGGCGGCCGATGCGAGGCCTCAGGCGACGGCTTCCGCATTTCCGGCGCCAAGACCGTCACACTGCTGCTTGCCGCCGCCACGGACCTGATAACCCCCGACCCCGAGGGCCAGTGCCGGGCGATCATGGCTTCGGCCGCCGCCAAGCGCTGGCAGGAGGTGCGCGCCGCCCATGTCGCGGATTACCGGAGCCTGTTCGGCGCCGTCCGCCTGGAGCTGGGAGATGACGGTGGCGACGCGGATGCCGCGCGACGGCTGGAGGATGTCCGCGCAGGCCGCAACAGCACGCGCATGGCCGAGACCTTCTTCAACTTCGGCCGCTATCTGTTGATATCGTCGTCACGTCCCGGTTCGCTGCCGGCGAACCTGCAGGGCCTTTGGGCTGACGGCTTCACGCCACCGTGGAGCTCCGACTACCATATCAACATCAATCTGCAGATGAACTACTGGCCGGCGGAAACGTGCGGGCTGGGTGAGCTGACGGGCGCGCTGTTCGACTATACGGAGCGCCTGCTGCCCCACGCCCGCCATACGGCGTCGGTCGCCTATGGCTGCCGGGGCGCCGCCGCCCATTATACCTCCAATCCGTGGGGTCATACCGCGCTCGACGGCCATATCCAATACGGCCTGTGGCCCGATGGCCTCGCCTGGCTGAGCCTCCATCTGTGGGAGCACTATCTATTTACCGGTGACACGGGCTTCCTTCGCGAACGCGCCTATCCTGTCCTGAAGGCCTGCGCGGAATTCACGCTGGACTACCTGGTGGCCCATCCGCAAACAGGTGAACTGGTGGCCGGCCCCGCCACGTCTCCCGAAAACCATTACCGCCTGCCCGACGGCAAGACCGGTTACATCACCATGGGTCCGGCCATGTCGCAGTCGATCGCATACGCGACGTTGCGCCAGTTTGCCGAGGCGGCACAGCGGCTGGAACGCGACCCGGAAACGGCCGCCAAGGCCAGGGAGGCGATCGCCGGCTTGCGGCGGCTGAAGATCGGACAGGACGGCCGGATCATGGAATGGCCGGAGCCGTTCGAAGAGGTGGAGCCCGGCCACAGGCATATCTCGCATCTCTTCGGTCTGTTTCCCGGCAGCGAGATCGATATCGCCGACACACCCGAGCTGGCGGATGCCGCGCGCAAGACCCTGGCGGCGCGGCTGGCGCACGGCGGCGGGCACACGGGCTGGAGCGCGGCGTGGCTGATGATGTTCCGCGCGCGGCTCGGCGAAGGCGACATCGCCCACGACATGATGACCAAGTTGTTCCGCGAACAGACGGCGCCCAACTATTTCGACATGCACCCGATGGGCGATGGCGCGATTTTCCAGATCGACGGGAATTTCGGGGCGACGGCGGCGGTCGCGGAGCTGCTCTTGCAGAGCCATAACGGCCGCCTGCGGCTGCTGCCGGCCCTGCCCTCGGCCTGGCCGGACGGTTCGGTCCGTGGCCTGAGGGCACGCGGTGGTCTAAGCGTTGATATCGACTGGAAGGCCGGCAAGGCGACGTCGGCCGTCGTCCACGCCACCCGGGACTGCGACGTCGAAATCGTCGCACCGCCGGGCCAGACCCTGGGTCAGGTCTCCGGCATGTCGCGTAATGGATCCAGGATGCATTTCACGGCGGGCGGCCGCTACAGGGTCCGCTTTGCCTGAGCGACTGACATCGCCTGCGGCCTCGTACCGGAAAAGAACAGACCGCGTGGCCCGTATCAAATGAACTGAACGTCGTCGTCGTCCTGCCGGGTAATACTGCTGACCCATTCGGCGGCCGATTCATAGTCGTCGAAAATCGCGATCGTCCGGAAAGGATAGATTCGCGCGAAAACCTCCAGCTGCGCCCGGATCGCGTCGTCGGTGCTGACGATTGCCGTGCGCCGCCCGACGTCCCGCCCCCTGGACAGCTCTGCCCACCGTTGCCCCATGTCTTCGTTCGACAGAAGATCGAGCGGCCCCTTGACACCACGCAGGTCCAGCAGGAAATCCAGCCGGAATGCAGAGTTCAGACCCGCAACACCCCGCGCGAATGACTGGAATATATCGCTCCCCGTTTCATCCGGGCGATACGACGCCACGACCAGGTTGCTGGATTCCACAAAGGTGAACATGAATTCTGACCTCACTTACGACGACATCAGGCCTGGCGGAGGTCCAATCTCTTATCCGGCTTATCGTTATATCTCTAAAAAACTGACCAATCCACGAAGACCGGATACGAATTGCGACGGGCAAGACCTCCGGCTCTATTGCGGCTAATCGGGTATTTCCAGAACCGTCCTGATGAGTTTGGTCAGGTCGGCGGCGCCGAAGGGCTTGGCCAGCAATGCGCAGGCGCCCGCTTGCTGTGCGGCCCCAAGGGCGTCGCCGCTGGTCTGGCCTTCGACGCCGGCAGACATTGCGACAACGCGCACCCCGGGCCAGGTATCGTGAATCAAGGCGATCCCTTCCACACCGTCCATGCCGGGCATGAAGAGATCCGTCAGAACCAGGTCGACACCGGTCATGTCCAGCCGCTTCAACGCGTCGTCCATCGAGTCCGCCGTGCTGACGCGATACCCCGCCGCACTGATGATGCGTTCGCACAAGGTGCGCACGACCCGGCTATCCTCGATGACCGCGATGTGCGGCAAGCGCCGTGCCGTGTGGGCGCCGCTCTTGACCTCGTCCAGGACGGCGGCGAGCGCCTCATAGGCGAACGGCTTTTGCAACACATAGTCAACACGGGCCTGTCGTGCGGCCGCCAGGGTCGCGTCGGCGGACCCGCCTTGCGCACCGGCGGACATAATGACAATGGGTACATTGGCTGCGGCTGTGCGAAAGGCATTGAGGTTGCCGAGCGTATTCATTTCGCCGACATAGACATCCAGCAGCAGCAGATCCATATGGCTGTCGCGAAGAGCGGCCAGGGCGGTTTCGTGCGACTTTGCGACAACCGCCGACCAACCGGCGCGCATGATCATGCGTGTGATCAGTTCGGCCTGAAGCTTGCTGTCTTCCAGTATGAGAATGGTAGCCATGTCCGCCGGGCCTTCTCGTTTCGGAAAACTGTCTCAGCGAAAGATCTAGATTGGGTAAATACTACAGAAACCGGTATTCACGGCGAGAATAGAAATTCCAATGCTTCGCCAAATCAGGCCCGCCAATAAGCGTACGCTCGTGGCGTCCTTTTTTCTGATATCCGACAAAGTATTTTCCAAAGCATAGAAAGCCGGCCGTCATCGTTGCCTTGACAGGCGGCGTCATCAGGCCCCCAAAGGGAACGGACGACTCCCAGCTACCCTGCCCCTATTCGATGATGTCCGCGGACATTCGAATTATGCGGCTCCACGACGGTGCGACGGGGCGGCAACGGCGGCGCTTGTGGCGCCCGGGCCGGATTGCTCGCCTGTTCCCGCCTCGGCAGCCGGCAGGCTTACGAATTCGAACCAGTCGAAAGACGCGGGGCAGGCCATGCCCGACATATCCTGACAGGCCATACCGACGAAAGGTCCCGTGAAGCTGGGGCAGCCAGGAAGGGTCGCCTCGTCTGACAGGCTTGTCGCGTCGAAGACCTCCTCAAGGTCGCTCCACCGCTCCGCGCCTTCAATCCGGTAGCTGAACATCAACTGCCTGCCGTTCGACCTGACCCGGAGTTCAACTGGCCCGTCAGGAAGCGGATAGATGCGGGAAAGCACTTCCGGACAGAGCGGGTCGGGCAAGGCGGACATCACGCGAAGATGGCGTCCGAGCGCGGTGTCGAAGCTGACGTAGCAGTAATGAAACTTGGTCGAATTGTAATAGCAGACAAGACCTGCCGACTGCTGGAAATTGCGGGGCGCGAAGTCCAAAGCAATCGTGGCCTCGTAACACATCGAGGTTTGACGCCGGCCGACAAGACTTTGTTCGAAAAGACTTCCGATCGTCTCGCGCCCATACAGGGTCAGGTGACCCGGGCGCGCGGTCAGACTGAACAGCGTTTCGGGATAGGGTGTTCGCAGCCATTGAAAATCAGTCGCCAGGCTCTCTTCCCCGAAGTCGTACCGCTCGCACGACACCTGGTCGCCGACCGCGGCCGGCGCCACCGGATTGTCCGCCTGGAGCAGCGGTAGGGCGGGCTCGATCCACCCGTCGGGCGTCCAGCGGACGGGCTGGATCGCGGTTTCACGGCCGAGCGCACTGTACTGTGTCCCGGGAACAGGGCGGGCACAAAGGTATGCGATAAGCCAGGTTCCATCCTCGGCTTCGACAAGATCGCCGTGCCCTGCCCGCTGCAACGGAATGTCAGGCCGGCCGCGGCTTGTGAGAATGGGACCGTGGGGGCAGACTTCGTACGGCCCATGAAGGTCGCGCGACCGCGCCAGGGTGACGGCATGGCCCCACCCCGTCCCGCCTTCGGCGACGATCAGGTAGTACCAGCCGGCCCTGCGATAGAGATGAGAGCCTTCGGTGTAGCCGAGTTCGGTGCCCTCGAAAATAAGCCTCGGTTCGCCGACCAGGACCTTTCGTTCGACATCGTACGCCTGCAGCAATATCCCGCCGAAGCGATTGTTGCCACTTCGATGATCCCACAGCAGGTTGAGAAGGTAGGTCTGGCCGTCCGCGTCGTGAAACAGAGACGGATCAAAGCCGCTGCTGTTGAGGTAGACGGGATCGGACCAGTCGCCGTCGATACTGTCGGCGGTGACGACATAGTTGTGAAAATCCCTGAGCGAAGTCCCTTCGGCGCCGTATTCCGTCGTTCGACCATACCGCTTCACCAGTGAATAGGTGAGATAGAACTTGCCCCTGGAATGACTGAGGCAAGGCGCCCACACGCCGCAGCTGTCGGGAATGCCGCGAAGATCAAGCTGAGAGGGTCGCCGAAGCGGCCTGGCAATGAGCCGCCAGTTCACAAGGTCCGTCGAATGATGGATCTGAACGCCCGGGAACCATTCAAAAGTGGAGGTGGCAATGTAGTAATCGCCGCCGACGCGAATGATGGAAGGATCCGGATTGAAGCCGGGAAGTACAGGATTATTGATCACGCTTCAGCTCCGGGGACGTGTCCGTGGGCCGGATGAGAAGCCATAGTAAAAGTGCACCCAACAGGTCGATGCCTCCAAGAATAATAAAAAACGGCGTGTATCCCGTCGTTGCGACAAGTGTTCCGATCGCCACGGAAAACAGAAGCGCTCCAAGATTGGCGGCCGTTCCCGCCAGGCCGGTCACGGTCGCCACCTCGCTTTGCCGGAACAGATCGGACGACATGGTGATGACCGTGACGGACAGGGTCTGGTGCGCGAAGGCGCCAAGGCACAGAAGCGCAATCGCCATATAGGGACTTTTGACGGCGCCAACGAAGACAATGCCCACCATCATTATGGCGCCGACCGTGAAGGTCAGTCGGCGCGCGTTGATAAGCGAGACACCAAACCGTTGCATCGTGGCGACAAGGGCGGGGCCGAACAGGCAACCAAGGTCAGCGGCGACAAACGGAAGCCACGCAAAAAGCGCAATCTGTTTGAGATCGAACCCCCGCGCCGTGCTCAGGTATAACGGAATCCAGAACACCAGAGTTCCCCAGGTCGGGTCCGCCAGAAACCGCGGGATGGCAATGCCCCAGAAGTTTCTCTGCTTCAGAATTTTGAACACCGATGGACGCTCGGCCGACGCCGAAAGGTGCTTTTCCTGCCCGTCGACAATATAGGTCCGTTCCGCGTCTTTCAGCGCCGGATGTTCCTTGGGCGGCTTGTAGGTGAACAGCCACAGAAAGGCCCAGGCGACACCAAACGCTCCGGTGATGATGAAAGCCGCCTGCCAGTTGTAGTAAAGGATTGCGAACGCCACGAGAGGCGGTGCCAGCATCGAGCCCGCGGACGCGCCGATATTGTACAGGCCGCTGGCAAATCCCCGTTCCTTCGACGGAAACCACTCCGAAACCACCTTCAGGCCGCCGGGCTGGGCTGTCCCTTCGGCGAACCCCTGAAGCCCGCGCAGGAATGCCAGCGACTGCCAGTTGCCCGCCAGGGCATGCGCCATGGTGATCAGGCCCCAGGCGAGCGCGAACAGGAACATGCCCACTTTGAGCCGCACGACATCAAGAATATAGCCGGCGATCGGTTGCAGCATGATGCCGAACTGGAAAACGCCGGTGATGAGCCCATAATCCTTCTCGCTCATGTCCATGCTGGACATGAGGGTCGGGGCCGCCACGCTCAGCGTGCTGCGGGTCAGGTAATTGAGTATGGTGCCCACCGTCAGCAGGGCAATGATGCCCCACCTCACGCCACCGACTTTGAATAACCCCATAAAATCTCACCTACCTTAAACAAAGAGTGCGCCCCCTTCCGGAAGAAAAGGGGCGAGTGGGACACACACACCGAGGAGACGGGAAGGCTCGCATAACCCACTCACCCCTTCCTGGACATCGTCGGCACTGCCTCAGGTCACCCCAAGGCGTAGCCGACGATCGGCCAAGAGGCATCCCGCTGCTCACCGCCAGCGGCGGCGGGCAGCGGGAATTACCGACTAGTACGAGAACCGTAACCCAACACGATAGAAGCGCCCCAGGGTGTCATAAAGCGCCGGGTTGATATCAAGACCCGTATTCGTCTGGGGCGAAGCCGCCGGATCGACATTGAACAGGTTGTCGATCTTGAAGTAGGCCTGGACCCCCGGACGGATATTATAGGACCCCGCGACATCGACATAGGTTGCGCCATCCATGTGGTTGTTGTCCAGCGTCGGGTTATTCGTAGTCGACACGGGGCAACCCGTGCTGCAAACCACATACTGTGTGCCGATAACACCATCGCTGAACCAGCGCTCCTGAAGGGTCAGGCTGTACTTGTCCGTCGAATAGGTCTGAACGAACAAAGCCTTCCAGTCAGGCGTCGCGCCGGAATTCTGGCCGGCCGTCTGCTGTGCGATCGTGCCGGGCAGGCCGGGGGTCGTCGTGAAGTCGCGGACATTGGTCGCCATGGCGCGCAAGGTCAGGTTACCTTCCAGACCGAACGGTTGCGGACGCTGATAGCTGACTTCGTAATCGACGCCGCTGGTCTTGATCGAGGCGGCGTTGATATTGCCGACGTTCACGTACGGGTTCGGTCCCGTCAGGTCGAACGCGTTACAGGCTGCCGGCACCGAACCGTCGAAGCAGTACTGCACCAGTTGAGTCGCGTTTGGCCCCGGTGCAATCGCATCTTTCAGTTCGATGCTGTAGTAGTCCACCGAAGCGTTGAAGCCGGGCAGCCATTCCGGATTGGCCAGGACGACGCCGAACGAGAAGTTCTGCGCCAGTTCCGGCTTCAGGCCCGGGTTGGAACCCTGGTTCTGCGATACAGTCAAGGTCGAGTTGGTGAAGGGGTTGGTGAAGTTCGGCAGGTTTGTCGACGTCGTCGGGCCGAACAGGTCGTTCAGGTTCGGCGCCCGAACGTCCTGCGACCGGACGGTGCGCAGACGAACGCCAGACAGCGGCGTATCCCAGGTCAGGCCGACCTTCCAGGCTTCGACGGCGCCCGACGTGCTGTAGTTGGTGGCGCGGCCTGCCGTGTTGAGGTTGACCTGGCCTAAGGCCTCGCTGTTAATCAGGGGCAGGTTGAACTCGAGGAAGGCTTCGGCGACCGTGTAGCTGCCGCGGCCATTGCGGTAGTTTCCGGCGTAGAAGTTGCCACCGCTGGTGCTCAGGAGCGGATCGGCGGGATAGTCGGCGCTATAGGGCGTGCTCGAACCATTGCCGTAAGGATCGGCGACGGCACGATAGGCCTCACGGCGATATTCCGCACCAAACGCCATCGACACAGGCCCGGCCCACAGCGAGAAGGGCTCGCCCGAAATGCCAAAGCTGGCGACATCCTGCGTCTGGATGGTGTGCTGATATGCGCCGGCCGGCGGCTGGAGATAGGCGATGGCCGAAGCGCTCGGTGTCTGGTTGCCGATGACATTGATCGGCTGACAGCCATTGGCGCGCGCGACCGGATCGCGGCACACGATGGCGCCATTGAGGGTAATGGCGTCGACGGCGGCCGTGAAGCGGGCCTTGAGCAGCAGGTTGTGGACGCTGATGTCCGACGTTTCCTTGCCGTGCTGATAGTAGGCGTTGTAGTTCCAGTTGGTGCTGAACAGGTCGAACTTGCCGTTGGCGCCCAGAACGAAACGCTCCTGCTTGCGTTCTGTATTGACGCGAATGAACGGCAGGAAGGGCGTAACGGTGCCCAGCCTGAAGCTGGTGATCCCGTTCGGAGCGCACTGCGAGGAAATCGCCGCCGGAACGTACGGGTTCGAACACTGGATGGTCAGTCCGGGCTGCGTAAAGCCGGGGTTCGGCTGGTTGTGCGTATCGACCTTGGCCAGGTTGATCGTGAAGAAAACCTCGTGGTTTTCATTCAGGTTGAACGAGGTACGGTTATAGAAGTTCGAGCGGATGATGCCGGACTGAAGCGTTGCGCCGATGCCGACATTGGCCGAGGTATCGCCGCCGATACAGAAGCCGACATAGCAGCCGGCGACCGTGCCGGCCGTATCCTTGCCCGGCACGCCGGCCGGGCCGCCCAGGCCGTTCGAGCCATAGGCAAAGTTATAGGGGTTGCCGTTCTGGTCGAAGGCAATGCCCTGCAGCGGACCCGCGGTGATCAGGCCGTACTTCGAATAGGTGATCGACTGGGCATGATCCATGTTGCGGAACTGCGGCGAACCGTTATTGGTAATACCGGTATTGACCAGGGTCGAAGAGCGATACCAATCACGGCCGTTAGCCGCCTTCTCACCAAAGTCACCGGCAGGAATGCCCTCCTCGCGATGATACTCCAGAGCAAAAGCAGTATGGAGCCTGTCTTCAAGGAAGCCCTTACCAAAGGCGACCTGGACGACGCCTTGCTTGTCGTCGCCATAGGTCGTTTCGCCCACGGCAACATTCGCCTTGAACCCCTTGAAACGCGTATCCGTAACGAAGTTCACCACGCCACCGACTGCGTCTGACCCCCACGATGCGGACGCGCCACCATTGACGACATCGACCCGCTTGATCAGCAACTGCGGCAGAAGGCTGATGTCCGCCGCGCCGGTGCCTATATTGGCAGGGACGACGCGCTGACCGTCAAGCAGGGTCAGGGTCCGGCTGACGCCGAGGCCGCGCAAGGCAAACGAGCTGAGCCCCTGCTGACCGCTCGAGGTCGAGAACGTGTTGGTAGCAACGCCGCTGGAACCCTGAAGCGACGGCAGTTGCGCAATCGTCGTAAAGACGTTCGGCTGGGCCTGATTGGCGATTTCCAGTTGCCCGATCGAGCTGGTCGGCGTCGGCGCCTTGAAGCCGCGCGTGGTGATGCGCGACGAGGTGATCACGACCACGCCACCGTCTTCACCCGCTGGATTTGTCGTCTCCTGGGCGGAAACCGCCAATGGAAAGGCAACGCCACACAGAATGGCGGCGCTCGAGGCACCACGAAGGATAGATTTCAAGCTTTTCATGTTTTCCCCTGTAAGGAATTCTCTTATTTATTGCCAAATATCCCTGCCACAGGTTTCAAAGCTTCGGCCATTCGCGAAAACAGCTGCCTGATCTGCGGGTGTCGAGTCGTGCTTGCTTATTTTTTAAGTTTCTTATTCCGGACCTTTGCGCAGACAACGCGCGATCAGATCAAACGTCGGCACCCCATGATGCCAATTGCTCAGAAATCGCCAGCCACACAATATAAAGTCTGATGTTATATATGCTTCAGGTTTGCCTCGGCCGTCAATAGCGATTCGCGCGACTAAGCCAAGAGCACGACAGCAGCGGGCAAAAGCTATGCATATCTATTTGATTTAAAACAATTAAAATCACAAATTGCCACTACCTCAAGCCACATCAGGGACGACTGAACGGTTTAAAGCACGAAAATATCATCAGTCTAAAAGACACAAACAGTCTGCTTATTTGAAAAATGACGACGGCTCGCGAGGAAACCGCCCGATATGTTTTGGCTATGGAAATTGCCGAATATATGTGGCACGGCTATCATACATCCTCATTGGCCGATTATCGCTTCCGTCGGCACCGGCAGGGGAATTTGGAGACATCGGGTTTGACTCTCCACGGACGTTCATGAGCAAAGCACAAAAACGGCGCCAGGTCGTAACCTGGGACAATGGTGTTGGCGACAGCCAGAACGTGGCCGGGCGAAGCACGTCACGGCTTCACGATCTGCTGGCGCAAAAACTGGCCGGTGAAATCATCTCCGGGCACAGACTGCCGGGAGACGTCCTGCCTACGGAACTGGATATGTCGATCTCGCTTGGCATATCGCGGACGGCGGTGCGCGAAGCCATGCGAATTCTGACGTCCAAGGGGCTGATCGAGCCGCGGCCGAAGCGGGGGACGTGCGTCACCGAGAAAAGCGCCTGGAACCTGCTCGATCCCGACGTCATCGGAT
>CAMLLA010000050.1 GCA_946480525.1 uncultured Asticcacaulis sp.
GGCCTGCACTTATCCCCGGAAAACAAGGCGGGCTCCGTTGCCGGAGCCCTCTCCGTTCTTCCAACAGGGAATCTACCCTAGATGAAGATCAGGTCCGTCGAGGTCAGCGTCGCCGTCGGATCCAGAAGGGCCAGTTGAATACGCGCAGCCGCGCCTGTGCCGTCCGAGTCCCAGTAGAGGGTGTCGGTGCCAGCGTCCCAGATGAACTGGGCTGTGGCGCCGACCGCCGCCGCGCCGACCGTGAACTGGGCTGCGGTCAGCACGTGGCCTGCCGAGAAGCCGTATTGGGAGCCCGTAAAGAGCAGCTTGTCGACATTATGCATGAAGTCCTGGATGGTGTCGCGGCCGGTCGTGGCAGCGGCGCCGAAGACGAACCAGTCCGCCCCCGCCCCGCCATTCACGACATCCTGGCCCGTGCCGCCATTGAGGGTGTCGTTGCCGTTGCCGCCATTCAATGTATCTATGCCGTCCAGGCCCAGCAGCTTGTCATTTCCATCCAGGCCATCAATCCGGTTGTTCAGCGCGTTGCCGGTGATGAGGTTCGCTGACGCATTTCCGACGCCGATCAATGCCCCGCCGAGAATGTTGAGGTTCTCGACTTCCGTCGGAAGCACGTAGTTGTTCACCGTCGCGTTGACGGTGTCGATGCCTCCGCCGGCGGCTTCGACAATTGTCTCAAGCCTGTCATCGACGATATAGACGTCGTCGCCTGCTCCGCCAACCAGAGTATCGGCTTCCAGCGCTCCGCCATTGAGGGTGTCGTTACCCGTGCCGGCTGTCAGGAAGTCGGCGTCCGCGCCGCCCGAAAGGCTGTCATTGTTGTCGCCACCGTTCAACGTGTCGGCGCCGGCACCGCCATTCAACGTATCGTTTCCGGCGAGCCCGTTGAGCGTGTTGTTCAGGGCATTGCCGTTGATGATGTTATTAAGCGTGTTGCCGTTGCCGATCAGGGCGCCGCCCTGGACGTTGAGGTTCTCCACTTCGGTCGGCAGGAAGTAGTTGTTGACCGTGGTGGCAACGGTGTCGATCCCGCCGCCGGCCAGTTCAACAATCGTGTCCAGGCGGTCGATGATGATGTAGGAATCGTTGCCGTTGCCGCCGATAAGGCTGTCGGCGTCGGCACCGCCATTCAGGGTGTCATGACCTTCACCGCCGTAGAGGGTATCGTTGCCGGCGGCGCCGATCAGCGTGTCGTTGCCCGCGTTTCCGACGATCGTATTGGCGACCGCGTTGCCGATCAGCGTGTCGTTGCCGGCGGCGCCGGTCACATCCTCGATGATGGTTTGCGTCACCGTGGTGATACCGGCCGTGATCGCCGCCACGATGTTCGAGCTGTCCGAATTGAGCGTCACGGTCGTGCCGCGGCCAAGCGCGGTCACCAGGCTCTGGTAGCTGCTCTCGATGCCCGCCGTCGCCGCGAAGATCGGGATGATGTTGGCGGCTTCCAGGGCGGCCTTGAGCTGTGCGATTTCGGGATAGTCCTCGACTTCCAGGACCGCATCGCCATCGTTCGGCGTCGTGATGCCGCCGGCGGCGCCATCACCCGCTACGTGGAAGGCGGCGTCGGTGAACAGGACGACGAAGCGCGCCGTGCCGACCCGGAAACCGACCTCACCCGGCGTCAGGGCCAGGTGCATCAGGGCTTCGATCTGCGACTCCGGAGCGTCGCCACCCACGGCGATCGTGGCGGCGTTATAGGCGTTGGCAAGGTCGGTTTCGTTGGTCGTAATGCCGAGATTGAGATTGTAGACATAGTCGCCCGTACTGCCGAACGGCGACACAGGTTTGTCGACAAAGCTGGACAGGCCGAAGCCGACATTCGGCTGAACGGCCTGGAGCGCATCGACGATCTGCGGCACCAGTGCGCGGACATTGGTAATGTCGTCGTTGAACGAACCGCTCAGGTCCTGCAGGAACTGGACGTCGAGCGGCGAATAGGTCGTGCCGCCAGGGTTGAGCGTGACATTCTGGCCCTGGACGATGGACGTGGTATTGCCCGTCAGGTCGACATAGGAATTGCCGGTCGCGAGGCTGGCGTCGATCTTGTCGTGGCCCTGAAAGTCTTCGACCACAACGGCGGCGCCGTGGATGGAGAAGGTATCGTTGCCATTGCCGCCGATGGCCGTGTCACTGCCGGCCGAGGAATCGAGCCAGTCATTGCCGTCGCCGCCGTCGATCAGGTCATTGCCCGCGCCGCCGTTGACGGTATCGTTGCCGCCGAGGCCATAGATGCCGTCATTGCCGGCGTTTCCGTTCAGGAAATTGCTGCCGGCATTGCCGCGCAGCGTGTCGTTGCCCGCGCCGCCATTGGCGTTTTCGATGCTGTAAAGCTGGTCGTATGTGCCGTCGCCATAGGTGATCCCATACTGGAAGCCGGCATAGACGGGATCGAGTTCGACATATACGGGCGCGGTTTCGCCGCTGTAATTGGCCGTATCCACGCCATTGCCGCCGGTCAGGGTATCGTACCCGCCATTGCCGGTCAGGATGTCGTTGCCGTCACCGCCGTCGAGATCGTTGGCGACCGCGTTGCCGATCAGGGTGTCATTGCCGACGCCGCCGATGGCGTCTTCGATGACGGTCGAGGTCACGGTGGTGATGCCCGCCGTGATTGCCGCCACGATGTTCGAGCTGTCGGACGACAGGGTCACGGTCGTGCCGCGGCCCAGTTGCGCGACCAGGTCGGCGTAGCTGGACGTGACGTCCGACGTCACGGCGAAAATCGGGATGATGTTCGCGGCTTCCAGGGCGGCCTTGAGTTGGGCGATCGCCGGATAGTCTTCGTTTTCAAGCACGGCGTCGCCGTCGTTCGGCGTCGAGATGCCACCTGCGGCGCCGTCACCCGCGACGTGGAATGGTGCGTCTGAAAACAGGACGACAAAGCGCGCGGTGCCGGCACGGAAGCCGACTTCGCCCGGCGTCAGGGCCAGGTGCAACAGGGCCTCGAGCTGTGATTCCGGCGTGTCGTTACCGCCGCCGGCGGTGGCGGCGTTGTACGCGGCGGTCAGGGCGGCCTCGCTGTTGGTGATGCCGAGATCGAGATTATAGACATAGTCGCCGGCATTGCCGAAGGGCGATACCGCCTTGTCGCGGAAGGTCGACAGCCCGAAGCCGATATTGGATTGCACGGCCTGGAGCGCATCGACAATCTGCGGGACGAGGGTGCGAACATTGGCGATATCGTCACCGAAGGAGCCGGTCAGGTCCTGAAGGAACTGGACGTCCAGCGGGGCGTAGGTGGTGCCACCGGGGTTGAAGACAACGGTCTTGCCCTGGACGGTCGAGGCCGAAGCCAGGCTCAGGTCGAGGAAGGTGTTGCCGGTCGCACCCGAGGCATCGACCGTATCGTGGCCCTGGAAGTCCTCGATGTTCGCCGACGCCCCCTGAATGACATAAAGGTCGTTGCCGTTACCGCCCGAAACGGTGGCCGCGCCCTGATACAGGATGACTGTATCGCTGCCGTCGCCGGCCAGGATCAGGTTATTGCCGCTGGCGCCGGAAATGGTGTCGTTGCCGCCGCCGCCGTCCAGCGTGTCATTGCCGCTGCCCCCGCCGTTGAGGAAGTCGTTGCCATTGCCGCCGGTAATGGAGTCGGTGCCGTCGGCGCCGTACAGGGTGTCATTGCCATCGTTACCGTTGATGGTGTCGTTGCCGGTGGTGCCACCATAGAAATTGTTGGCGCTCGTGCCGTTGTAAACAGCCATGATGTTCTCTCCTGTTAAGGGAAACGTTGTTGGGGAGGATCACACGCAAGAATGCGCCACACGGCACAGCAACGGCCATGTCATCCGTAAGTAAAAGCTGTGATGCTGACGCAATTAAACGCTATCGGAATGTCATTATCGACATACTCGATGCTCAATACTAGGAATTATGACAAAACAAATGGACTGGTCCCCGATGTTGGGCCGACCAATTCTGGTTTTAGATACAATGTTATGAGATTGGATTTTACGAAAAGCTACTGGAATGCACTTCACTTAACGTCTCCAGCTAAAATCAATTGGCGAATATGTCAAGGGTGCAAAAGAGTGAACGGACCATGCACCATATTATTCTTGCGAGGGTTGTGAGCGGTCACACTACGGGCGTTGCGCAAGCCATTGTTCTCGCATAGGTTCATATCAAACACTGGCGGGCGGTATAAGAAGACCCGCGTGAGGGAGGACTATCATGCCGGAGCTTTCCGCCGCCGATCCAGCCTGGGCATTGACCGCCGTCGCCATTTCCGTTCTTGGCCTTGTGGTCATGATCGCGTGGGGCAAGGTTCAGCCGCTGCTGGCCTTCGTCATCGCCGCCATCGCCGCCGCCCTGATGCTGGGCATGCCCCTCGACACCATCCCCAAGTCGGTCGAAAAAGGCATAGGTGACATGCTGGGGTCGCTGGCCATCCTTCTGGCGTTGGGCGCCATATTCGGCCGGCTGATCGCCGACTCGGGCGCGGCGCAAAAGATCGCGTCGGTGCTGATCGGCGTGTTCGGCGCGTCGCGCATGAGCCTGGCCCTGGCGCTGACCGGCTTCATCGTCGGCATCCCCCTCTTCTACAATGTCGGCTTCGTGCTGATGGTGCCGCTGATCTTTTCGCTGATGCGCCAGTCGGGCAAGTCGCTCGTCTGGCTGGCCGTGCCGTTGATGGCCGGCCTGTCGATCGCCCATGGCTTCCTGCCACCGCACCCCTCGCCGACCGCCATCGTACCGATGTTCGGCGCCGACATGGGCGTCACCCTGATCTACGGCCTGATCGTCGGTGTCCCCACGCTTCTGGTTGCGGGGCCCGTTTTCGCCATGACGGTCAAGGGGGTCAGCGCCAATCCGCCCGACCTGTTCCTGGCCCCGCCCAAGGCCAACGACGAACTGCCGGGCGCGTTTAACGCCTTTGCCACGGCGCTCCTGCCGGTCGTGCTGCTGGCGGGCGCCACGGCGCTCAACTTTTCCGGTGCGGTTCCGGCAGCTTACAAGCCTCTGGTCAATTTCATCAGCCACCCGATCCTCGTGCTTCTGATCGCTCTGGTCGTCGCCAGCATCAGCCTGGGGACCGCGCGCGGCACGGGTTTCCGCAAGCTTATGGAAAGCTCAGGCGGCGCGCTGCGTGAGATTGCGCCGATCCTTCTGATTATCGCCGGCGCCGGCGCGCTCAAGCAGGTCTTCATCGACAGCGGCGTCAGCGCCCAGATGGGCACGCTGCTACAGGCCGTTCCGGTGCCGCCGCTGGTGCTGGGCTGGCTGATCGCCGGTATCATCCGCGTGTCGCTGGGCTCGGCGACCGTCGCGGGTCTGACAGCGGCGGGGCTGGTCGCGCCGCTTGTCGCCGCTTCGGGTGTCGATCCCAACCTGATGGTGCTTGCGATCGGTGCGGGTTCGCTGATGTTCAGCCACGTCAACGACTCCGGCTTCTGGATGTTCAAGGAATATTTCGGCCTGACGATCAAGGATACACTCAGGACGTGGACCCTGATGGAAGGATTGGTTGGCGTAGTCGGACTGGCGGCCGTCCTGGCGCTCGATCTTTTTGTGTGACGGTGTGTAAGGATCGGCCTGCCTGCGGCGTCTAATCTCCCGACACCAACACAAAGGAGACTGAGATGCTGGGTCTGTTTCTGAAGCGCGAACATTTCTGGCCGGTGCTGGCCGGGGCATTGGCCCTGGCGATTGTCGGCATTGTCCTTGGCCTGTCGAGCGGCGCGTTCGAAAGCAACAGCCGCGAAGCTTTGCGCCTGAAGCGCGAAGCAGCTGCCGAACGAACCGCGCCGTAATTTCGTGGCCGGGGACGACGACTTCGCCGAGTGGATCGGACCGCATATGGGCCGGTTGACGCGAATCAGCCGCGCCTTCGCAGCGCCTGCCGACCGGCACGATCTGATGCAGGAATTGCTGATCACCCTGTGGAAGGCGCGTCCGGCCTTTCGCGGTGACGCGTCCCCGGCCACCTTCGTCTACCGCGTGGCTCACAATCGTGCCCTGACGTGGAAACGACGCCAGACCCTAAGCTGGCTCAGATTTCCGATATTGCAGGGGGATGTGCCGGATGTCCCGGAGCCTGCCGCGGATGACCGGCTTGAAACCCTCTACGCGGCAATCCGTGAACTGCCGCCGGTCGATCGGTCACTGATGCTGCTATCTCTGGACGGTGTGTCCTACGCCGACATGTCCGCCCTGCATGGCTTGACTGAAAGCAATATCGGCGTGCGCCTGACCCGTGCCCGGGCACGGCTGGTGGCCATCATTGGAGACATGTCCGATGGACTTTGACACCCTCGAAAGACTGTGGCGGTCGGAAGCCAATGATCGCGCCACGGTCGCCGAAACCTATGTTCTGGAGGCCACGATGAAAACCTTGAAACAGCGCCGCAGCGCCTTTTCGACAGGCATGGGCCTGATCGGTCTGGCCTTGCTGGCCTGGACTGGCGCCGTTGTCTATGCCGTCGCGACGGGAAAGATCGCCGACATTACGAATGAATGGGGTATTGTCGCCCTGCTCCTGGTGTCCTGGATCGCTTTCCTGTTCGCCCAGGCGCAGCAGAGGCGGCATATGCAGGCGTATCCCGATGTCATGACGTCTATGCCCGAAGCGCTGAAAGGTCTGATCGACGAGAACCGGACGGCTCAGGCGCGCACCCGGATGATGGGACTGGCGTTTCTGGTGTTCGCGGCCGTGCTGACGGTTTCCGTCTGGCAGCTCTACAGTGTCGGCAAGATGGAATGGCGTCATGTCGTGCAAGGATCGACGCTGTTCTGCGGCGCGCTTTTGCTGTCGGCGGCCATCCATGTCTTCCGCTATCTTTGGGTCCTCAAGCCGGAAGGCGAACGGTTGCGGCGGCTGCTTGACCAGTACAGCGGGGATTAATCCCGAAAGTGCCGTTCATGCATTTCGACGGATGCGGTAACATTGGGCCAATCGCGCCGCGAGCGGACAAACACCTGCCGGAACCTTTGCCGCTCCGGCGAGAGCCAGGCAGGGTCGTCAAACGCTCCCGCCGGCAAGGTCCGTACTCCAGGTACCGCTTCAAGCGTAAAACCGAGATTACAACCGCACCGGCCACAAAATTCGACGTCGAGCCAGCGGCCTGATTCGTCGGAAACGTGCCGGTAGCGCACGAGCGTTTCGCCTGTCAGTTCCACACGATCCTCCGGATAAACGACTTCGGTCCCAAAGGCGGTGCCGGTCCGGCGCTGGCACCACAGGCAGTGGCAAAGGGTCACGCGCAGCGGCTCGTCCATTGCCTTGAACCGAACAGCTCCGCAGACACATCCGCCATCATGAGTCATTTGCGCACGAACGTCCCCACCGTCCTGGTCCCCTTCTCGCCCTTTTGCAGTTCGATGACGAAGCTTTCCATCTTTTCCGTTGGGCGCCCCCAGTCGCGATAGAGCCTGACCGTCACATTGGTCGCTCCGTTGCGGTTCAGCACGTCGGCGGCGTAGACATTGGCCAGGACCTTGTACTCACCCTCGGGCGCCGTCTTCAGCAGGTATTCTTCAGGGCCATAGCCGCGCGTCATGTCGTTCGACAGGCGCCCGCCCAAAAGGCTTTTCGGATGGCTGTAGATCACTCGCTCGCGCGTCGGTTCGTCGACCCACAGGTCCATGTCGGTCTTGTCAGTGTTCCATTCCAGCGTGATGCGGATATCGGTATCCATCATCGCCACCAGACGCGGGTCGATGCGTTCTGACAGATCGCCTTCACCGACGCCCATTGCTTTCAGACGTGCGACCAGACGGTTGGCTTCCATCAGCGAGATGATTTCGATGCCGTCATAGTCGCCGTCCCACGGCGTCAGAACCACCTTCATTAGCAGGTCGAGTGCGCGTTCGTATCTTTTGACCACCTCGGCCTTCGACACCTTTCCAGATTCGGCGGAGTCGATCAGGGCCAGGGCCAGGTTGCGCGTTGCCTGCGGCTTTTCGGGCGTCAGGCCGAGGATGCGCTCATCGAGCCAGATCGCATCGTCATAGGCGCCGTAACGCAACAAGCGCCCGGCCAGGATGATGCGGGTGTCGTGATCGGCCGAAGGCACGTCCAGCACTGTGCGCGCGACAGCTGCGGCTTTTGTTGCGTCGCCTTTACGGAACATCCATTCAGCGACGTCGAAATAAAAGGCCGGCGTGTCGCCGTACTGTTTTTCCTGGGCACGATAGACGGCTTCAGTGTCAGAGGCAGCATCGAGCGCGTTGAGATACGGACGGTCGGGGTTCCATTCGCCCGCCTTGATCTCGATGCCGGACGTCTCATGACCGGAAGATTCATTGTTCCGACCGCCAAACCGCGTCGTCTGAACGCCCGGGACGCGCTGTAACGATTCGCTCAGATTGGCGTTCGGCAGCACGCCGACTTGATTGCTGCTGACGTAACCATCTCTCTGGCTCGGCACCACCGGCGCGGGCGCCTCCATTACTGCAATGCGAGGAGGTGGTGGTGACACGCCCGCCTCCCCATCGTCGTCGCTGCCGTCCAGGCTGGCACGGACGCCAGTGACCACGACCATGCCGTCCTCTTCATCGTCGCCCTTGGCCGGGTCGGCAGGTCGGAGATGTTTGCGAGCCTCCTTCAACGACATGTATTTCGCCGCGTACCAGGCCTTCTGTTCTTTCCATTGTTCGAGGATATCGTCGAAGCGATCGGCCTTCTCTTTCTTCGCGTCACGCGCCAATTCATCACGCGCCTTGATATAGTCTGCGATGACCATCTTGCCGGCGCTGTCGGGGGGAGCGATCCCGGCTTCGGCATAGTCATCGCCCGTTTCCAGCACAACGAAGCTGACGTCGCGGGTTGCGATGGAATAATGCCGCGCAGTCTCCACCACCTTGTCGTGGTCCGGAGCGTCGGTTGCGTTCAGGCGGTCGATCCGTGTCGCGCCCCACAAGGCGCCGATGCCGTCATGGGCAATCGCCGCCGGCAATCGAGCGGTCACAATGTCATTGCCAAAGACGAGCTTCAGGCTGTCACCAGCAGGCTTCGGCCCGAAGACGCGGTAGCGATCCTGGCCGATCGGCGTGACGGCGTAATCGATCGAGCGGCCGGAGGAATCCTCGACGTCCCACAGCTTGGCCGGACGGATCAGGAGCTGCTTCAGGGCTTCATCACGGCTGACAGCCGACAGATCGACCAGGGCGCCGCGGTTCTTCGCGCTCAGTTGCGACAGGACATCGCGGCGCGCCGCCGCCGACGAGGTGATGGTCATGACACGGCACGGCCATTTCGCCACCTCGAAGCTGTCGAACGTCATTCGGCCGTCCGAGATCAGCAGGCAGACATCGGCCCTGCCCGGCAAGGCTTTGTCGAGCGCCGCAAAGCGCGTGGCGCCGGAATAGCCGATGGCCTTCAGGGCTTTCAGGACAAGGTCGCGTGCCGGTGCGTCGAAATGGACGACCTTTGGTGCGTCGTCGGCAAACACGACCAGATCGAGGGTGGTGGGCTTTACCGCGTCGACATAGTCGGCGACCAGTTGCGCCTCGGCAGCGATGTCGTCCTCACGCCGCGAGCGTGAGCCATCCCAGTAGAGGCGCAGCGACCGGACTTTTTGCACGCCGGCGGGTTCGGCTTCGACGATCATGTTGAAGAAGGTTTCACCATTGCGGTGGCGCATGACCATCGGCGCACCCGCTTCCACAATGCGCACCGTCAGGTCGTCGGTCAGCGCCTTGTTCCGGGCGGAGAAACCATACACATCCGCACCGTCGCGCTGGGTAATCGCGCCGACATCAAAGCCGGCCGGCGCTCCGACCGAGACGGCGGCATATCCGCCGAGATGGGACACGACGCGCAGACTGGCCTTGCCGACCGGATCGGCCGTAGCGAGAGGCAGGCTGTAGGTCCCCCCCATGGCGATCGGCGTGATGTAGGTGATGCGGATCGTCCGACCGGAGTCTGGCAGGATAGGAAAGACATGGGTGCGGAACAGGTTTCGGTCGTCGACTTCGGCCAGTCCCGGATCGACGCCCTGACGCAGCTTTTCCTCGTAGGCCTCGCGGGCCTGAAGCTTGGACTGCAAAACGCCGTCGACCATACGGCCGTCGATATCCAGTGCATAGCCGGTGACATAGGCGCCAACGGGCAGTTGCAGGCTGAAATCGCCCTCCAGACGCTCAGCCGTCGGATTGGCGAAGGTCAGGGTAAGGGTCGTCTGCGCGACATTGCCGGCGACATTGACTTCGGCATCCAGTTCCGAGATGCGCAGCGAGGTGACGTCATCGGCCGCGCGGTCCTTACGAATATTATGCGCCTTGAGCTCGATCGCTGCCTTGACGGCGGGAGTTGCAGGCTTTGCCGCCTCCTCGATCTTCGGCGTAACCCAGGCCAAGGCCGACGTGGCGCCGCCCGCCATGATCAGTGCCAGTGCCGCGACACCGCCCTTTAAAGCTGCCGGATAGCGCATATCCCCTCCCCCATGTGCGGTCGCCTTGTTTCCCATGACCACGAACGATTCTTATCGGATCACATATAGCCGAGATTATGGCCGAGGTCGCCACATCCGTGTATGGCTGAGATTGGATTTCGTGGAGCCCCGACATGAATGCGCAGCAGACCGCCGTCATCGATTTCTGGTTCAGGGACCTGACGCCCGACCAATGGTTCGAAGGCGATGCCCCCGGACTGGACGACCTGATCCGGCGGCGGTTTGGCGACCTTGTGGCACAGGCGCTTGCCGGCGGGCTGGACGATTGGGCGGGTTCGCCGCGCAGTCGGCTGGCGCTCATTATCGTGCTCGATCAATTCCCGCGTAATATCCACCGTGGCTCCGGCCAAAGCTTTGCCGGCGACGCGAAGGCGCAGGCCTTGACCCTGGAAGGGATCGCGTCGGGCCTGGACAAGGGACTGAACCTTGCGGAGCGCCAGTTCTTCTACCTGCCATTGATGCACGCCGAGGATGCCGCTCTGCAGAAGCAATGCGTCGCACAGTTCGAAGCCTTGAAGCAGGAGGTCGAGGGCATACTGGGCTTGCCACCCGTCATGCCGCCATCATCGAACGCTTCGGCCGCTTTCCGCACCGTAATATGATAGTGGGCCGTACCTCGACGGCTGAAGAAGACGCGTTCATAGCCGCTGAAGGCCGAGGCTTTTAGAGCATGATGACTTTATATTGAAACAGTCATCATGCTCTAAATTATCGTTTTGTCGCGATATCTAGCCAAAAACCGCTACACACTTTTTGGCATATCGATCTAGCCTCAGATCAGCCCTTTGTCCTTGTACACCTGCTCAAGCACTGCCAGCGGCACAGCGCCGGCCTGAAGCCCTGTGTCATGGAAGGTGCGAATATCGAACTTCGCTCCCTGCTTCGCCTTCATGGCGTCGCGCAGTTTGATCCATTGCAGCTTGCCGACCATGTAGCTCAGCGCCTGGCCCGGCCATACGCTGTACCGTTCGATCTCGGTGATCGCCGACGATTCCCGATCGCCATTGGTTTCGACGAAATACTTCACCGCCTGTTCGCGGCTCCAGCGCTTGGCGTGCATGCCGGTGTCGACCACAAGCCGGATTGCACGGAACAATGAAGATTGCAGGTAGCCGACATAGCCTTGCGGATCGTTGTCGTACATGCCCATCTCGCCGGCCAGCAGCTCGGCATACAGCGCCCAGCCTTCCGAATATGCGGAGAAGCCGCCGGTCTTGCGCAGCATGGGCAGAGCCGGTGCCTCGATTTGCAGCGCGATCTGCAGGTGGTGGCCGGGAATCGCTTCGTGGTAGGTCAGGGTCGGCAGCGACCACGACGGCCATTCGGCCGTATCGCGCAGATTGATGTAATAGGCGCCTGGGCGCGTACCATCGAGGTTGGGCCCTTGGTAGTACCCGCCCGGCGCGCCGGCTTCGATCTCCTTGGGCACACGCCGGACCTCGCACGCCGCCCGGGGCAGGATACCGAACCATTGCGGCAGCCGGGCCTGGACAGCGCCGATCTGGACGTTGAGATCGGCGATCAGCTTTTCCTTGGCCTCGTCCGTATTTGCGTAGACATATTTCGGGTCTTCCGCCAGGGCGCGCATGCGTTCCCCGACCGTGCCGGTGGTGTAGCCGAGCGCCTTGAGCCTGGTGTCCGCCTCGGCGCTGATCTCCTTGACGAGGTCGAGACCGATCTTGTGTATTTCGTCCGGCGTCATACTGGTCGTCGTACCGACCCTGGTCGCAAAGGCGTAATAGGCGTCGCCGTCCTTGAGCCGCCATACGCCGGCGTCATGTACCGCCCTGGTGCGGGCGGCCTTTACAGCGGCGATCTGGGCGTCGAGCGCGGCCGCGATGGGGCCTTCGACGCGTTTGATGGCGTCTGCCGCCCAATCGCCGGCTATGGTTTTGGCCGCCGTCTTTTTGACGAGCGCCTTGGTCATGGGGCTGTCGGCGCCCTTGATGGCGCGGGTGGCTTCCATCTGGCTGAGCGCCTTGTCCAGCGCGAAATCAGGCGCCAGAATCCCTTGGGCGACGTCGGCCCTGAAGCGTTCCGTCTGCTGGGCGATGACCTCGGCAAAGGCGTCCATGCGCGCAAGGAAAGCGTCGGCGTCGGCCTTGGTTTCGATCGTGTGCTGGTTGGCCAGGAAGTCCGGCGTCGAGCGGTAGGCGCCGTTGAGCTGGCTGAGGACATAAGGGTTGGCCCCGCCCCACGACCCGAAACGGAAACGATCGGCACCCGTCTTGGACAGTTCCGCGCGCCACAGGATGGTATCGTAGTTGATACGGTCCATACCCTGAAGCTTCGCGCGCGGGATGGCCTTGAGCGTCGTGATGCTTTTGTCGAGACGCGCCAGCGATGCGAGATCCTCGGCTTCGGTGGCCGGTGTCAGCCGTGATTTGAGGCCGGCAAGGTCCCCCTTGTCCAAGCCGAGCGAGGTGGCGCCTTCCGGTGAATTGGCGATGCGCTCCTTGAAGATGGCGTCGAAAGCGTCGTTGAGTGCCTTTGCCGCTGCGGGATCGCTTTGCAGCGACGGTGCGGCCTTGGCGGGCAGGGAGGCTGTGCCGGCAAGAGCAGCGGCGGATATCATCAGTTGGCGGCGATCGAGCATGTATGGCCCCTTCATGAACAGCGGAGCCAGTGGTTGCCAGCGCAACCAACCTGTCAAGTTACGAAAAGTTCAGAAAAGCGCTCATAGTCCCGTCCCTCCGCCTGCGGGGAGAGGGTAGGCGCCGGGCGGCGAGCCTGAGGGGCATACCAAATGCTGCACTAAGCCCCTCATCCGGTCCTGCGGACCACCTTCTCCCCGGCCTCGCCGGCAGGCAAAGCAGGGAGAAGGAAAGGCTAAATAAGCCCCTTGTCCTTGTACAACTGCTCCAGCACCGACAGCGGCACCGACCCGGCCAACATGCCCGTGTCGTGGAAAGCCTTGATATCGAACGCCCCGCCCTGCTTGCGCTTTTGCGCGTCGCGCAGGCGCAGCCAGGTGATCTTGCCCATCATGTAGCCCAGCGCCTGACCGGGCCAAACGCAATAGCGCTCGATTTCGGCCGTCACGGCGCTTTCGCTGTCGCCCATGGCGTCGCGCATATAGGTGATGGCCTGCTCACGGCTCCAGCCAAGATTGTGCATGCCGGTATCGACCACCAGCCGCACCGCGCGGAACAGCGCGTCGTGCAGGTAACCGATACGGCCCGGCGCGTCATCGTTGTAAATGCCCATCTCCGACGCCAGCTGTTCGGAGTAGAGCGCCCAGCCTTCGACATTGGCATTGAAGGCCAGAAGCTTGCGCAAGGTCGGGATCCCCTGCGCTTCATTTTGGATCGTCAGCTGCATGTGGTGGCCGGGTATGGCCTCATGGCAGGTGAGTGTCGGCAACGTCCATTTCGGGTTGTTTCCCGTATCACGCAGGTTGATGTAATAGGCCCCGGCGCGCGAACCGTCGATCGACCCCGGCATGTAATAGCCGCCGGGCGCCCCGGCTTCGGTCGCCACCGGCACGCGGCGGATCGACACCTTGGATTTCGGCAGGACGCCGAAATAGCCGGGCAGCCGCGCCTCGACCTTGCGCACCAGACCGTTGAGGTCATTGAGCAGTTGGGTCTTGCCCTCTTCGGTATTGGGATAGAGGTACTTCGGGTCCGTATACATGGCGTGCATGCGCTCGCCGGGCGTTCCTTGCGTCATCCCCAATGCGCGCAAACGGCCATCGAGTTCCGAGCTTAGACGCGCCACCTGGTCGAGACCGATGGCATGGATCTCTTTCGCGCTGTCGTCGGTCGAGGTCGAAAGCCTTACGCACTGCGCATAGTAGGCTTCACCGTTTGGCTGGTTGCGCACGCCGGCGTCGTGCTTAGCCTGGCCGGCCAGGCCCGACAGGATGTCGATCTGGCGCGTGAGCGCTTCGCGGACGGGGCCGGTCAAGCGTGCCGACGCGTCGTCGCGCCAGGTGCCGGCGATCCCGAGCGCCTGGGTCTTCGCGTCCAGGGCCGTAACGACCGGGCTATAGGCCGGATCCGTGTCGCGCAGCGCCGTAAGTTGCTGCATCGCTTTCTTAATGACGAAGTCGGGCGGGATGACGCCGCGGCCGGCGTCGGCGCGGATACGCTCGTTTTCCTGGTCGACCGCGCGGGCAAAATCATTCAGCCGCAGCAGATAGGATTCGGCGTCCGCCTTGTTGGCGATCTCGTGCTGGGTCGCCAGGAAGTCCGGCACGAACTGATAGGCGCCGGTCAACTGACTGACGACATAGGGCGCCGCGAACCCGCCGGCGAAGACGCCATAGTCGCCATAGGCAAAGTTCTGCGCCAGGGTGAGCTGGTTTTCGTTGTCCCACAGGACGCTGTCGTAGTTCAGCCGGTCGGCCGCCGACAGATCGTTGCGATCGACGGCCCTGAGGGTCTGCACAGCACGGCGCAGGCGCGCGACGTTCGATGCCTTGGCGGCTTCGGAGCGATCGTCGAGCCTTGTCTTGGCGACGGCGAACTGCCCCTTGTCCAGTCCCGCAGAGGTCGCCTGCACGGGCGACGCGGTAAACCACTCCCGCAGGATAAGGTCATAGGCGTTGTTGAGCTGAGCGGCCACTTCAGGCGCGGTGACGGCAGGCACGGGCGGCGGCGGAGGGGGCCTTGGCGCCTCGACCCTTTTCGGCGCGGTCTTCTTCTTGCCCTTGGTCGCCTTCTTGCTGCTCCTCTTTGACTTGGAAGAAGACTTCTTGCTTGCGGCCGCCTTCTTTTTCTTCTTGGGCGCCGCCAGGGCCTCGGCCGCCACGCTGCCGAACAAGGCCGCCAATGCGCCCACAACATACCGCCGGTCTACCATGCTCACTCCGCCACAAGCTCTTCTTTCATGGAAGCCTATGCG
>CAMLLA010000051.1 GCA_946480525.1 uncultured Asticcacaulis sp.
TTCGAGATGGGCGATTCGGGCCTGCGCGAAGTTCCGAACCCATCGGCCCTGTTCCTGGGCGATCGCTCAGAGCGCGCCTCCGGTTCGGCCGTCTTTGCCGGCATTGAAGGCTCACGGCCTGTCCTGGTCGAAGTCCAGGCGCTGGTCGCGCCGTCGGCCTATGGCACGCCCCGCCGCGCCGTTGTCGGCTGGGATTCCGGGCGCCTTGCCATGATCCTCGCGGTGCTGGAGGCGCGCTGCGGCGTCGCCTTCGGCCAGAAGGACGTCTACCTCAATGTTGCAGGGGGCTTGCGCATCTCCGAACCCGCCGCCGATCTGTGCGCCGCCATGGCACTTATTTCGGCCCTGACCGACATGCCCCTGCCGCGCGACTGTGTGGTCTTCGGCGAGATCAGCCTGTCGGGCGATGTCCGCACGGTCAGCCGCACCGAGGGGCGACTGAAGGAAGCTTTGAAGCTTGGCTTCTCCAGTGCGGTTACGGCTCAGAACGCAATGGAAAATCCTCCACTGAAGGTCCATGGATTCAATAGCTTGTCAGAAGCCATTTCCAGACTTCTTCCCGTCGATGCCTGACTATGCAGGGCCGGCAATGGTTAACGCATGTTGTTAATCCTGAGGATCGGTGATATCTAAGGTGACCATGGACGGCAAAGCTCGCCGTCAGTGATCAGGGGGCGTTCACAGTGGAATTTTACGATTTCATCTTTTTGGCCCTGTTGGCCATTTTCGGCTTCTATGGCTTCGCGACCGGGGCCCTGCGCCAGATCGTCAACCTGGCCTCCTTCTTCATCGCCATTCCGTTGGCGGTAATGTCGAAGAGTTTCCTGCAAAATGCTTTCCACCTCGACGACCTGACCGGCTATATCGCAGCTTTCATCGTCTTTATCCTGCTGTTCATGGGCCTTCGCTATCTTGGCCAGGCGCTCTCCGACAAGCTGCACAAGCAGAAGGCATTGGGTCATGTCGATCGCGGCCTGGGCGTTCTGATCGGAGTCCTCTGGACACTGATCATTATCGGCGTTTTCCATTTGATTTTTTCCGCCGTCACACCTATGCACCAGCAGCCGAATTGGTTCGTCAAAGCCAAGGTCTATCCCTTGAGCGTTCGGGCGGCTCAAACCATCAAGGCCGTACTTCCGAAAGGCACCGACGCTGTCGAGGACGTTCCGGGAGTGGAAAAGTAAGACTCTGTCCCTATATGTCAGGACAGTTCTTTCGCGTTTTTGAAAAGAGAAGCCATGCTGCCTGCACAGCTTGACCTGTCCGACCTCATCGATACTCAACAGGTGTCCCGCGACATCGAAGACGACAGGCCCCGCCTCGAATGCGGGGTCTTCGGTATTTATGGCATGGCTGATGCCAGCGCCGTAACGGTTCTGGGCATGCACGCCCTTCAGCACCGCGGCCAGGAAGCCTGCGGTCTGGCTAGCTGTGACGGCCGCCGCTTCTATATCGAGCGCGAACACGGCCTTGTCGGCGACGTCTTTACCGGCGCCGACCTGACCAAACGGCTGCAAGGCAATGCCGCCATCGGCCACACGCGATATTCGACCGCCGGCGGGTCGTTCATCCGCAACGTCCAGCCGATGTTCGCCGATCTCGACCAGGGCGGCATCGCCATTGCCCACAACGGCAATCTGACCAATTTCATGCACCTGCGGACGAAGCTCGTCGCCGAAGGGTCCATCTTCCAGTCGACCTCCGATTCGGAGGTCATTTTGCATCTGATCGCCCGCTCCCGCGGTCTGAAGATCATCGACCGTTTCATGGAAGCGCTGCAGAACCTTGAGGGCGGCTTTGCCCTGGTCGCCCTGACGCGCAAGATGCTGATCGGTGCCCGCGATCCGCTGGGCATCCGCCCGCTGGTTATCGGCAAGCTCGGCACATCTTTCGTTCTCGCTTCGGAAACCTGTGCGCTCGACATGATCGGCGCGACCTTCGTGCGCGACGTCGAACACGGCGAAGTCGTCCAGATCGACGAAAATGGCCTGAAGTCGTTCAAGCCGTTCGACAGCCGTCCGGCACGCCCCTGCCTGTTCGAATATGTCTACTTCGCCCGCCCCGACAGTGTCGTGAACGGCAAGTCGATCTATGAGGTCCGCAAGGCCATGGGCCGGCAACTGGCGCTCGAACACCCCGCCGACGCCGATATCATTGTGCCGGTGCCGGATTCCGGCGTTCCCGCCTCGCTCGGCTTCTCGGAACAATCCGGCCTGCCGTTCGAACTGGGCATCATCCGCAACCACTATGTCGGCCGGACCTTCATCCAGCCGACGCAGAACATCCGCGACCTGGGTGTCCGCAAGAAGCACTCGCCGAACCGCGTCGTCCTGGAAGGCAAGCGCGTTATCCTGATCGACGATTCGATCGTGCGCGGCACGACCTCGGTCAAGATCGTCCGCATGGTCCGCGAAGCCGGCGCCAAGGAAGTCCACCTGCGATCCGCCAGTCCGCCCATCATGTATCCGGATTTCTACGGCATCGACATGCCGGATCGCGACAAACTGATGGCGGCCAATCATTCTCTGGAAGAAATGCGCCAGATGCTGGAATGCGATTCCCTGGGCTTCCTTTCGGTCGATGGCCTGTACAAGGCGATGGGGCATAACCGCCGCGATCCGGATTGCCCGCAGTTCACCGACCACTATTTCACCGGCGACTATCCGACGCGTCTCACCGATCGTGAAAACGCGCTCGACGACGCGGAATCGCCTGGACATCAATTGTCGCTGCTGGCCAGCGCGAACTAAGAGAACACCCGAATGACATCGCAAACCGGCCGCATCGCCCTTGTCACCGGCGCATCGCGTGGCATTGGCCGCGCCTGTGCGCTTGGACTCGCCAAGGCCGGCGCGCAGGTCATTGCCTGCGCCCGCTCCAAGGCCAGTCTTGAGGAACTCGACGACGAAATCTTCGCGGCGACCGGCCAGCACGCGACACTGATCCCGTTTGACCTGACCGATGGCGACGCCTGCGACCGTCTGGCCGCCGCCCTCTACGACCGTTTCGGACGTGTCGATACCCTGGTCCATGCCGCCGGTATTCTGGGCACGCTGTCGCCGGTCACGCACCACGAACCCAAGGATTTCGACAAGATCGTCACGACGAACCTTACGGCGTCATGGCGGCTGATGCGGGCGCTGGAATTGTTGCTGCGTCAATCGGAGACCGGCCGCGCCGTTTTCTTCACGACCGGCAAGGGGATTACCCAGGGCCGCGCCTTCTGGGGGCCTTACGGCGCAACCAAGGCGGCGCTGGAAACCCTGGTCCGGACGTGGAACGACGAGCTCGAAATCACCAAGGTTCGCGCCACCCTGCTGAGCCCAGGTCCGGTACGTACGCGCATGCGCGCCGCCGCCTACCCAGGCGAAGATCCGATGTCGATCCCGCATCCCGATGAGATCGTCCCGTTGATGCTTGAACTGGCCGACCCTGCCCGTACACCGCCGGGCGACGTGGTCGATTTCCGCGACTGGCAAAAGGCCCAGGCGTCCTGACGGCATTTTGAGCGATTCAAATGCCAAATCGCTCAAATTGACTTTCAATTTGTAATTTTTGCGACTAGTCTTGGATCATGACCGCTCATGCTCCACGCCCCGTCTATCCTGGCCCGCTCAGCGCCGCGATGCTCGATGAACTGTCGACCTATGTGATCGCCGAGCCTTACCCATTCGTCGTCGATCTTGAACAGTCGAAGGGTATGGAACTGGCGACGGTCGACGGTCAGCGCCTGTGCGACTGGACGGGGCTCTATGGCTCGCGGCTATTGGGCTATAACCATCCGCGCCTCTATGAGCCCGACTACGTCCGTCGGCTGGTGACCGCCGCCAATACCAAGATGGCCAATCCCGACTTCCTGACGCCGCAATGCCTGGCCTATTATCGCCTGCTGCATCGCCTGGCGCCGAAATGCATGACGGCGAACGGCCGCGTCGAGGTCTACGCCGTCAATTCCGGCGCCGAAGCGGTTGAGAACATGATGAAATATCTCATCAATCTCCACCACCACAAACAAAAGGCGCGTGGCAACGCGGTGCTGAACCATCGCTTCATCTATTTCGACCAGGCCTTCCACGGCCGCACGGTTTATACGCTCAACATCACCAAACTGGCCAATGATCCGGTCGCCACGCGCGACTTCCAGGGGTTGATCCAGGGCAATCTGCAGGTCCCGTTCCCGGGTGTCGATACGCGCCTGAGCCACGCCGAAAACCTTGCCGCGGTCAATCAGGCCTTGTCTAACCTCGAATTTCTGATGCGCCTGCACGGCGATGAAATCGCTGGCGTCATCCTTGAACCGCTGCAAGGCGCCGGCGGCCATCGCCTGGCCATGCCGGAATTCTATCGCGGCCTGTCGGAGTTGTGCCAGAAGTTCGATATCGGCTGGGGGCTGGACGAGGTTCAGACCTCAGGCGGTCAGACTGGGGAAGTTTTCGCTATCGACCTGTTCGACGTGCCCTACCCGCCGCACGCCGTCGCCACCGCCAAGAAGTTCGGCAATGGCGTCGTCTACATGCTGAATTCGATGCAGGACATCGGCGTACTCGATTCGACCTGGGGCGGTGCATTGGCCGACATGGTTCGCTTTGTCGAAGAGTGGCAGATCGTCGAAGACGAGGCCCTGCTCGAGGCCGTCCCCGCCAAGACCGCCTACCTCATCGATGGCATGACCGCGCTAACGGAAACATTCGCAGACAAGATTGGCAATGTCCGGGGGCTTGGCCTCTATCAGGGTTTTACTGTCTTCGGCAAAGGTAACAAGGCGCGGCTTGTCGACCTGGCGCTTGAGACCGAAAACCTGATCCTGCTGGGCGCCGGTACCGACAGCATCCGCTTCCGCCCGCCGCTCGACGTCACAGAAGCCGATATCGACGAGATGCTGACGCGGCTTGGGCGCGCGCTCGAACGCCTATAAAAGCCGCTCGAAATAGCCAACGGTCTTGCCGTTGGGCAGATTCTGTTCGCCGGTGCGCACAAAGCCAAGCGCCTTATGAAAAGCCACCGATCCCGGATTGGGCGGATCGATATTGATCTCACAGACGATGCGATCGAAGCCTAAAAGACGCGCTTCATCCATGGCGTGCGTATAAAGCTGGCGCCCCAGCCCTCGCCCTTGCGCGGTCGCGGCAACCACGACGCGGTCAACATAAAGAAAGCGCTCGCGGCGTTCTTTCCACCAGAGGAAGTTCGGACTGTCGTAGTCAGCGGCCTGATCGAGCACCAACACGAAAGCATCCGCAGGCGGCACATACACTGCCACGCGCGCCTGACCTACCAGACGCAACCAGTCACCGGCCCCAAGGTACGACGTCTCAGCCGCAAAGGCATTGTTGAGTGCCCAGACGGTTTCATTGTCTGGCGACAGTTGGCTCAACATCTAGTCAGCGCTTCCTGCCACCGGGCTTGCCCGAACGACCGCCAGGACCGGCGGCGCCGGGCTTCGTGCTGGGACCGCTTGGACGCGCGCGGAAGCTCTTGGCCTTGGCGGCTTCGGCGCGTGGCTTGGCCTTGACCTTGGGCGCAGCAGGTTCCGCGCCCTTGGGCTTCTGGCGGACGCGATTCGGGTGCGCCGGCTTTTCGCCCGGCTTCGACTTTGGCTTGGCGCGGATACGCGGCGGACCACTGCCCGGTTCGCCATCGACGAACGGATTGGCATTGGCCTTGACTGCCAGGCGGATCGGCACACCTGGAAGATCAAAAGACTCCCGCAAGCTATTGATAAGATAGCGGCGATAATGATCCGGCATGGCGTAGGCGCGCGATGCGAACAGCACGAAGGTTGGCGGCCGCCCCTTGGTCTGGGCCATATATTTCGGCTTGATGCGCTTGCCGTCGACGGCGGGAGGCGGATGGCGCTGCACCGCCAGGGCCAGCCAATCGTTGAGATCGCGCGTCTTCACCTTGGCCGACCAGTTCCGGTAGACCTTCATGACCGCCGGCATCAAACGATCGACGCCGCGCCCGGTCGCCCCGGACAGCGTCACCAGTTGCGTTCCCTTCAACTGCGGCAGCATGCGCTCCGACGTCTCAAGGATTTCGGCCAGGCGTGCCTGCGGTTCCTCGACCTGGTCCCATTTCGAGATGGCGTAGATCAGGGCACGGCCTTCGCGTTCGACCAGGTCGGCGATCTGCAGGTCCTGGGTTTCGAAGGCATTGGCTTCGTCCATGACCAGCACGACGACTTCGGCAAAGGTGATCGCGCGGATGGTGTCGGCGGTCGACAGCTTCTCCAACTTTTCCTGCACGCGCGCCTTGCGGCGCAGGCCGGCAGTATCGACCAAGCGGATCTGGCGGCCATCATAGGTCCATTCGACCGCGATCGAGTCACGGGTAATGCCGGCTTCGGGCCCGGTCAGCAGGCGGTCTTCGCCCAGCATCTTGTTGATCAGGGTCGATTTTCCGGCATTGGGCCGACCGATGATAGCGATGCGGATCGGCTTGGTGTCGTCGTCTTCGTCGCCCTCCTCGTCCTCGGCGATAAAGTCGCCTTCGACCAGTTGGCGATACCGTTCGGCGGCTTCGTAAAGCTCGGACATGCCCTCGCCGTGTTCGGCCGACAGGTGGAGCGGCTCGCCGAAGCCCAGGACCCGCGCTTCTTCAGCAGTGGCGGCGGCCTGATAGCCCTCGGCCTTGTTGGCGATCAGAATAACAGGTGTGTCGTGGCGGCGCAGGATATCGGCAAAGATGCGATCCAGCGGCATGACGCCTTCGCGGGCATCAACGACAAAGAAGGCGACGTCGCATTCCTCGATGGCTTTCTCGGTCTGGCGGCGCATCCGCGACTCGAGGCTTTCATCGTCCAGATCTTCGAACCCGGCGGTATCGATCAGTTCGAGGTCGATGTCCCCCAAACGACCTGTCGCATAGCGACGGTCACGTGTGACGCCGGGCCGGTCATCAACGATGGCCAGCTTCTTGCCCGCGAGGCGGTTAAACAGGGTCGATTTGCCGACATTGGGTCGGCCAACAATGGCAACTTTTAAAGGCATCCGCGCCTTATACCGAAAACGGCGCGGATATCCAGCCTTTAGACCTTTGTCGCAATGTTAAGCCCAAAACCGCTGCACACTTTTGGGCACATTGCTCGCTAGATGCGTTTAGAGAGTTTCGCGGCCTGCGCCATCCAGTTTTCGCGAACGATGCGCTTGGGGAAGCGGATACGGTTCGACACCCAGGCGACATTTTCCGGTGTCCACGACGCGATCTGCCAATAGTGGTAAATGCCGAGTTCGTTCAGTTCCTGCTGGTTGCCCGGTCCAACGCCCGAAATGACTGTCAGGTCGTCTATCCCCCCACGCGGTCCGTCGAGGCGCATGGGCTCAAGGCCCGAACCGGCCTGTTGAACCGCCGCTTCGACACTGTCCGGCGTCATGCTGGCGAGACTGGAAACGCGACCTTGCAGGTTGGTGTCGAGATAGTCCGGCCGCGGATGGATGCGCAGGGTCGAGGTATCGACACGCGGCGTAAACTCCGGCGGCGCATAGGCAGGCTTCTGCACATCCGCGTGGCGGGGCTCAGAAGACCGGGGCTCAATGCGGAGGCCATCCGCCGACTGCGGCTCGCGCGGCGCCACGACGCCAGAGGTGAACTGTTCAGCGGCCTTGGCGACATCATAATGCACGACATCGGCAGGCGTGGCACGCGCCGGTGCAGCGGCGCCACCTTCAATAACTTCAAAATTGTCGAATGCACTCACGCGCCGGGCGACAGGCTTGCGCTTGCCGGCGGCCAGCCAGCCGATGATCGCGAAGATGCCGAAGGCCACCCCCAGCAGCATGATCGATTGCAACGTCATGTTCAGCATGGAGGCGCCCTTTAACCCAGTTTACGTGCGAAGAAGCCGGTCAGAAGACCAAGGCCGGCGGCGGCCAGCAACAGCCAGCGCAGTTCAAAGATCAGATGCAGCATGGCCCTCTCTCCTTATCCCGCCGTCACGTGGAAGGTGACGCGGCGATTGGCGGCGCGGCCTTCCGGCGTCGCATTGTCGGCAATCGGCTGAGCCCCGCCATAACCCGCCGCCGACACACGATCCTGGGGCAAGCCACGTGAGATCAGCGCCTGAGCCGCCGCCTGGGCGCGCGACCTGGTGATCAGTTGGTTGGCAACGGCATCACCGGCGTTGTCGGTATAGGCCGCAACCTCGATCTTCAGTTCAGACGGGCAGGACGCCATGGTCTTGTAGACATCGTCGAGAACGGCGTGGCTTTCCGGTGTCAGCTCATAGCTGCCGAACACATAGGTCAGCTTGCGCGTCCCCATGGCCGCCAGGATGCGTTCTTCGCACCCCTGGGCCACGTTCGAGCTGATCGGCACGGCGCCGCTGCCGGCGACGGTCGGCCGGCTGGCCGTGACCGTATCGATCGTCGTCGCGCTTTCGCCACTAACCGTAAAGGGCGCCGCCCCCGCGGCAACCATGGGTGCCGCGTCGGCCGCAACGACGGCGCGCGGCGTGCCTTCCAGCACCCTGCCGACATGGATATCTGTAACGAGGCGGGCATATTCACCGCCAGGCACATCGGGGCTGTCGATGGCGGAAATGGCCTTTTCGGCCTCTTTCAGTTTGCGGGCCGAGTCGGGGTCGTTATCCATGGCCGTCAAGGTGACGGTCTGACCGTCGACCGTGGCGCGGACGTCATCGAGGCCTTTGTCGGCAAGGGTGCGTGAAACCTTTTCGCGGACGCCCGTCTCGACGCCCGGCAGGGTGTGGTAAAGTCCAACCGCGCCCAGGGCCACCAGCCCCGTCACGCCCACCATCCAAATGGCACCGGCCTTCATAAGACACCCCTCATTTTTTTGTCTTAAAGGTTTGTATCGCGTTTAACCGCGTCAGACAACCAGTGCGAACACCCAGCAGGCGAGATTTATTAACCATTCGGAAATGCAAAGGCCGGGGTGTGGCATCGCGCCCTCACCCCGGCCTGACAGTTCGACCAGATTAAACCGTAAGCCTACTTCGCGGCGGCAATTGCCGCTTGCGCTGCCGCCAGACGCGCCACCGGAACGCGATAAGGCGAACAGGATACGTAGGCCAGTCCGATCTTGTGGCAGAAGGCGATCGACGCCGGGTCGCCGCCATGTTCGCCGCAGATGCCGAGCTTGATGTCTGCGCGCGTCGACTTGCCCTTGGCGGTGGCGATCTCGATCAGGGCGCCGACGCCTTCCTGGTCCAGGCTGACGAACGGGTCCTTCTCGAAGATGCCCTTTTCGATGTAGGGGTTCAGGAACCGGCCGGAGTCGTCACGGCTGATGCCGTAAGTCGTCTGGGTCAGGTCGTTGGTGCCGAACGAGAAGAACTCGGCCGACTGCGCCAGCTTGTCGGCCAGCAGGGCCGCACGCGGCAGTTCGATCATGGTACCCGTCTTATAGGCAACCTCACGGCCGGCCTTGGCGAAGACGTCCTTGGCGACCTTGTGCGTCAGGGCCGACAGATTGGCCATTTCCTGAGCGGTCGCGACCAGCGGGTGCATGATTTCCGGCACCGGATTGCCACCGGCAGCCGCGACCTCGACGGCGGCCTCGAAGATGGCGGTCAGCTGGGACTCGTAGATTTCCGGGAAGGTGATGCCGAGACGGCATCCTCTCCAGCCCAGCATCGGGTTGGCTTCCGAAAGTTCCTTGGTGCGCTTATATAGCTTGTCGGCGCCGACGCCCGTGCTTTCGGCCACCTGCTTCACGTCTTCCTCGGAGTGCGGCAGGAATTCGTGCAGCGGCGGGTCGAGCAGGCGAACCGTGACCGGCAGGCCGTCCATAATCTTGAACAGTTCGACGAAATCCGCCTTTTGCATCGGCTGGATCTTGGCCAGCGCCTTGCGGCGGCCGGCTTCATCGTCGGCCAGGATCATTTCGCGGACGGCTGTGATGCGCTCGTCATCGAAGAACATGTGCTCGGTACGGCAAAGACCGATGCCCTTGGCGCCGAAGCCCAGAGCCGTGCGCGCATCCGCCGGCGTTTCGGCGTTGGTGCGGACCTCGAGACGCTTGAATTCGTCCGCCCAGGCCATGATCTGGTGGAAGTCGTCCGAGAAGTCAGGCTCGATCATGCGGACCGCGCCCTTGATGATTTCGCCGGTCGAGCCATCGAGCGTGATGACTTCGCCGTGGCGGAAGGTCTGGCCGCGCGATACGAACTCACCGCGATCGGAATAGATCGACATCTCGCCCGCACCCGATACGCAGGGACGGCCCATGCCGCGGGCGACGACCGCCGCGTGGCTGGTCATGCCGCCGCGCGCCGTGACGATGGCCTTGGCGGCGTGCATGCCGTGAATGTCCTCGGGCGAGGTTTCATCGCGCACCAGGATGACGTCTTCGCCGGCGGCAGCAAGACGCACGGCGTCGTCGGCCGTGAAGACGATCTTGCCGCAGGCGGCGCCCGGCGATGCCGGCAGGCCCTTGGCGATGACGATCTTCTCAGCCTTCGGGTCGAGCATGGGGTGCAGCAACTGGTCCAGACTGCCCGGATCGACGCGCATCAGCGCTTCCTGCGGCGTGATCAGGCCTTCCCTGGCCATGTCGACGGCGATCTTGAGCGCGGCCTTGGAGGTGCGCTTGGCGTTGCGGGTCTGGAGCATGTAGAGCTTACCCTGCTCTACGGTGAACTCCACGTCCTGGACGTCGCGATAATGGTTTTCCAGCTTGTCGACGGTCGTCTTGAACTGCGCGAAAACGTCCGGCAGCGACTCTTCCATCGACGGAGACCGCTCGCCCATTTCTTCGCGGGCCTTGCGCGTCAGGGCCTGGGGCGTACGGATACCCGCCACCACGTCTTCACCCTGGGCGTTCAGCAGGAATTCGCCGTACAGGTCGCCGTCACCGGTCGACGGGTTGCGCGTAAACGCCACGCCGGTCGCCGAGGTCTGGCCCATATTGCCGAAGACCATCGACTGGATATTGACGGCCGTGCCCCAGTCTTCGGGGATGTCGTGCATCTTGCGGTAAAACTTGGCGCGGTCGTTCATCCACGATCCGAAGACGGCCTTCACGGCGCCCCAGAGCTGGTCCTTCGGGTCCTGCGGGAAGTCGCGGCCCAGTTCGTTGCGGACCATTGCCTTATAGTCGGCGATGATGCGTTCCCAGTCCTTGGCCTGAATGTCGGTGTCGACGCTGACGCCCAAACGGTCCTTGTGGTCGTCGAGAATGTCTTCGAAGCTATGGTGCGACACATTCAGCACGACGTTCGAATACATGGTGATGAAGCGGCGGTAGCAATCGAGCGCGAAGCGCCGGTCACCGGTCAACTCAGCCAGACCGTCGACCGTGGCGTCGTTCAGGCCCAGGTTCAGGACCGTGTCCATCATGCCCGGCATCGAGGCGCGCGCGCCGGAACGCACGGAAACCAGCAACGGGTTCCTGACGTCGCCGAAGCCCTTGCCGGTCACGCGTTCCAGCTCGGCCAGGTTGGTCTCGACCTCGTCGATCAGGCCCTCGGGCAGCTGAGAATTGTTACGAAAATAGTGGACGCAGGCTTCGGTCGTTATGGTGAAACCGGCAGGAACCGGCAGGTTCAGCGACGACATCTCAGCGAGATTCGCGCCCTTCCCGCCCAGCAGCTCCTTCATTGTGGCGTCGCCATCGGCCTTCCCCGCCTGAAAGGCATAGACCCAGTGCTTTGTCATGAAACTTTCCCTCTTCACTGACAGCGTTTTGGTTTTGATACGCTTGGTCGAAAACTAGGTGCTTTATTTATAAGTTTTCGATTACTTCACGCCCCGGCATCTAGGGCGCGATTACGCTATACGACTCAAGTCGGCGACAGGCGCCGACAAGGCACAAACCTGGGCAAGGATTTTCAGACGGTTGGCCCTCACAGCCGAATCGTCCGCATTGACCAGGACTCCATCGAGGAATGCATCGACATTTTGCCGCAATGCAGCAAGGCTTAGCAAGGCCTCATATGTATTTTCTGCATTAAGCAGCTTTTCGACCACGCCCTGTTGCGTTTTCAACTGTTGAATCAAGGCGATTTCAACATCGGGCGCACCGGGCAGGATCTCGGCTTCACCTTGCGGAAGCGCGCCCTTCTTCGCTTCGGCGGCCAGGATATTGGCCGCGCGCTTGTGCGCTGCCAAAGCGTCCTGGCCCTGCGATGATTGCAAAACACGATCAAGCGCGTCGATGCGGCCGACGACGCGGACCATGTCGTCGTCCTTGTTGGCCAGCACGGCGTCGATGACTTCGTGGTTACGGCCGTCTTCGCGCAGTTGCACCTTCAGGCGATCGGTGAAGAAGTCGAGGATTTCCGCAGCGACGTCAGCGCCTGAACGCACCCCTTGCGGGCCGGAACCGACATTGGCGAACCACGCTTCGACCATGGCCGTCAGCGACAGGCGGGCATTGTGTTCGCGCAGGATGCGCAGGATACCCAGCGCCGAGCGACGCAGCGCATACGGGTCCTTCGACCCCGTCGGCTTTTCGTCGATGGCGAAGAAACCGACCAGGGTATCGATCTTGTCCGCCAAGGCGACCGTCGCACTGACGGCGCCCGTCGGCACCGTGTCACCGGGGCCTTGCGGCTTGTAATGCTCACGGATGGCATTGGCGATATCGGCCGGCAGCTTTGCAGCGTCAGCGTAATACCCACCCATAACCCCTTGAAGTTCCGGGAATTCGCCGACCATCTTCGACGCCAGATCGGCCTTGGCCAGACGCGCAGCCTCGCCCGCTACGCTTGGATCGGCCTTGAGCAGCGGGGCGATATATTTGGCCAAGGCCGTAATGCGTTCGACGCGCTGCGCCATCGTGCCAAGCTTGACGTGGAAGGTGGTGCCCTTCAGGCGGTCCAGCCAGCCGTCAAAGTTCCCCGCCTTGTTGTCCTCGGTCCAGAAGAAGACGCCATCCGACAGACGCGCCGACAGAACCTTGGCATTGCCGCGCTTAATCTCTTCGCCGCCATCGATGGCCTTGGTATTGGCAACAATGACGAAATGCGCCGCCATCTTGCCGGTCGCCTTGTCGCGCACGGCAAAGTACTTCTGGTGCGTGCGCATCGAAGTCTTGATGACTTCGGGCGGCAGGGTCAGGAAACGCGGGTCCATGTCGCCGAGGATCGGCACCGGCCATTCATTCAGACCCGCGACCTCTTCCAGCAAACCCTGATCGTCCATCAGCTCGCAGCCGGCGGCTTCGCAGACGGCGCGCGCCTTGTCGAGAATGACGGCCTGACGCTCAGCATGATCGAGAATGACAGAATTATCCGCCAAGCCCTTCTGATAGCTGGCGAAATCGCTGACGGCGAACGGTTCGCCAGAGCTAAGGTAGCGATGACCGACTGTCTGATTGCCAGCAACCAGGCCTTCGAGTTCGAACGGAATGATCTGTCCATCAAAAAGGAACAGGATGCGCTTCAGCGGGCGCACCCAGCGGAAGCTCGACGTGCCCGACCGCATCGACTTCGGCCACGGGAAGGCCAAAATGACCTCCATCAGCATGGCGCCCAAGCTATCGGCGGTCTTGCGGCCTGGCTTTTCGATGCGCGCCAGCCACACGCCGTTTTCCAGAGTCAATTGGTCCTGCGTCAGGCCGACCTTGCGCAGGAAACCAGCCATGGCCTGTTCCGGCGCGCCCGCTTTCGGACCCTTGACCTCTTCGGTGACAGCAGCCGTCTCGACCGGCAGGCCATCGACAACCAGCGCCAGACGGCGCGGGCCGACATAGGCCTTGATAGCGTCGAAGGTCAGGCCAGATGCGGTGAGCTTGGCGCCGAACAGGCGCTCGAAATCGCGCGCCGCGCTCAGTTGCATACGGGCGGGGATTTCTTCGGATTGCAGTTCGATCAACAACTGGGGCATTAGGCACGCTCCTCTTCCTGACGCGCCCATTCCTGGGCACAGGCCTTACAGAGGTCGCGAATACGGCCGATATAGGATTGCCGCTCGGCGACGGCGATGGCGCCCCGGGCGTCCATCAGGTTGAACAGGTGCGAGGCCTTCAAGACGTGGTCGTAGGCCGGCAGCACCAGAGCCTGGCCTTGCGGCCCCTTCATGCCCAGCAGGCGCGACACTTCGCGTTCCATGTCCTCGAAGCGACGGCGAAGGCCATCGACGTCGTAGCCGGTGAAGTTGGCCGCCGACTGCTGGCGCTCGTTCTCCAGGAAGACGTCGCCGTATTTGACGCCGTCCTTGTTGAACTTCAGGTCGTAGACGTTGTCGACGTTCTGCAGGTACATGCACAGTCGTTCTAGCCCGTAGGTCAGTTCGCCCGAGACGACATCGACCTCGATGCCGCCGACGCCCTGGAAGTAGGTGTATTGCGTGACTTCCATGCCGTCGCACCACACTTCCCAGCCGAGCCCCCAGGCGCCGACCGTCGGGTTTTCCCAATCGTCCTCGACAAAGCGGATATCGTGCAAAGAGGTGTCGAGCCCGATGGCCTTCAGCGAGCCAAGATATAGTTCCTGGAGGTTTTCAGGGTTCGGCTTCAGGATGACCTGATACTGGTAATAGTGCTGGAGGCGGTTCGGGTTTTCGCCATAGCGGCCATCGACCGGGCGCCGCGACGGCTGGACATAGGCGCACTTCCAGGGCTTGCGGCCCAGCGCGCGCAGGACGGTCGCCGGATGCAATGTGCCGGCGCCGACCTCGATGTCGTAAGGCTGGAGGATGACGCAGCCCTGCTCGGACCAGTAGTTGTGAAGCGTCAGGATCAGGTCCTGAAACGATAGGGGTTCTTGTGAAGCCATAGCCGAAAATATGCCCGAAAATTTGGCCCGGACCATACTGACGCCCGCCTGCCCCCGCAAGCCCAAACCCTAGAAAAAATTAGCGCTTTGGCGGTTTAAGAGACCCCACCGCATCGCCTTCGCTCACGCTCAGTTGTCTTGCGCTTGCCGGGATATATATCCCGACTACGCTCACCCGACCTCCCCATCGCTTCGCGACAGGGAGGAGATACGGAGCACGACCACTCCTCCCTGTGCGAAGCATGGGGAGGGGGACCGACGCGCTTTAGCGCGTTGGTGGTGGGGTTTCTTGTTTTTCTACAAGTTTAATCTGCCGGAAATGTCAGCAGCGATTCCTTTGACACATGATCCCGCGCTCATGGAAATGCAAGACGTCGTGTCCACTACGCAACCTGTAACAATTTCTGTTCACGGCGGCGTGATCTCGCACTTGCGTTAC
>CAMLLA010000052.1 GCA_946480525.1 uncultured Asticcacaulis sp.
GGTCTTGCGCGCCTTAACCGCTTCCTTCAGGAACCTGATCGGCTCGGCGCGGGCGTATTCCAGTTCGTCGCGGCCACCGCCCTGCTCGACCTTGCGGATCGCGCCGCGGTCATAATCGTCAAGCGACATGTTGATCATGCGGTGGCGGCGGATGGCCATGGCCCAGTGCTTCGACGCCGGCGGACCGACCAGCTGCACGCGCTCGCCACTGGGCAGGCTGGCCGCCAGCAACGGGCTCTCGCGGTTGATGCCCTGGTGCGCGACACGCGCAATCTGCGCCGCCAGCCGCGCCAGCAGGATGTCATCGACCTCCGGCATTTCAACGCAGCGCATGTTCGGCTCGCCGGAGATTTCGATCCAGACCTCGAATGGCTTGTTGACCAGGATTTCCGTGACGTCGTCGCGTTCCAGCCAGGGCAGGAACGGCTTCAGATAGGTACGAAGATAGACGCCGTCCAGCGTCACCACGCCTGAGTTTTCGACATCGAGCGGAGCGGCCATGGCGGTTACAATGCGAAATCCAGGTCGCGCGCGGCGAAGACCTGTATCGGCGCGCCCTGCGGAACCTTGATGGTTGGCGGGATCTTGACGTCGCTGGACAAGGCTTCGGCCGCGACATTCTTGGCGTCGTTCGCACCACCGATGACGATGGTGTTGGAAGTATTCTTGCTGAGCGCGCCAGCCAGGCCATTGACCACCGACAACAGCATGGCGGCGCCGAAACGTTTGACGAAGTGGGTGTCGACGCTGCCGGCAGCGCCGGCCTGGCCCAGGTCGTCGATCGCCGGCGAGGACAGCTGGATCGACAGGCCGTCCGGCCGGATCAGACGGGTCCAGATGATAAAGGCCCGGGTTTCGCCGGACGCAAGGCCGCTCTTGTACTGGCCGATCAGACGCGATCCGCGCGGGATCAGGACGGCCGTGCCATCGAAGCTGCGGATGTCGCGCGAGACAATGGCGCGGGTATAGCCGGGCAGGTCGGAATTGATGGCGGTTTCGAGCACGGCCGGGATGACGGCTCCCATGGGCACGACCCTGGCCGGGTCGCCGATCTTCTGCGCCTTTTGCGTCACCTCGCCGTTGACGCGCGCCGCGAACTGATCGTTGGCGTTGAGCGTGACACTGCCACCGGCGCCGCCGGGAGCAGCCTGTGCGGGCGCGGCGGCTTGCGGCGCGCTGTTGTCGATGACCAGGGCGGGCGAGCGCGAACCGTTCGGATCGGCATTGACCACAGGCTGGGCCGGCTGGACCGGCGGCACCGTCATCGGCATGGGCTGGACGATTTGCGGAGGAATATCCAGGGGCGCATTATAGCCCGGATCGACCGGCGGCAGGGTCGAAGAGCGGGGCGGCGGTTCGACCGGCACGGTACGCACCGGCGCCGGCGGGCCGGCGGGCTCGCGTCCAAGCATGACAAAGGTCACGACGCCCAGGGCAATCGCCCCGCCGATACCGGCGACCGCGGTCATGTCGACGCCGCTCCCGGCCTTCGCCACGGCAGGCATGGCGCGCACGGACGCGGCTTCGAGCGCGTCGGGCTCCATCTTCAGGCGCGGATCGTTTCCGGACGGCAGGGGCGCATTGCGAGGTGTCTGGGCCATGGCGGCTCCTACTTCTGACGCGGCTTGGGCGACTGGGCATCGAGCCCCTGCACCTTGAAGGCGTCATTATAAAGGGTCGATTTCAGCCCCCCACGCCGAAGCACGTAGCCGGGCGCGACCTGCTCGACGACAAGATAGTCGCCGCGCGACGCATAGTTTACCAGGCTTTCGGTATTGTCCGAATTGAGCGCGTAAACCGCGGGCGCCGGGACGCCGGGCGACCAGCGGAAATAGGTTAGCGCCCCATCGTCGAACACGCGCACGGGGATGAGGTCCGCTGCACCGACAAAGGAATAGGCGGTGTTGCGCTTTTCGGGCGCCGGCAGGAAGGCGTTGGGATCGGCCGGGCGCGTCGGCGCAGCCGGTGTCCCGACCGACGGCTCAGGCGCATAGCGGAAGCGCAGCTCATAGGTCACGTCGCCGCCGCGGCAGGCCTTTTCGGACGCGGTGCGCAGCTCGAAATTATAGCTGCGGCGGTTGGTGATGACGGTCATGTTGGTGAAGCCCTTCGGCGACACCGGTTTGACGAAGACCAGGTTTCCACGCTTGTTGACCGTGACTTGCCAGTTGGCGGAGTCGCCGACCGAAACGTTCTCGACCTGCTCGTTCGAGGCCAAGGTTACAGTCGTCTGGAAGCCGGCGCACCCCAGCATCTGCACCACCGCCGTGGGATCGTAGTCGATCACACGCAGCCGCGAATCGAAGTCCGTCACGGGCTGGGCCAGTACCGGGCTCGCCAACAGGATCGGAAGCAGGGGGAAAAGTACGCGTTTCATGGTCATTTCACATCTGGGGACGGCGGCGTTTTCACGGCAGCGGCCGGATTGGCCGTCGGACGGAAGCGTTGCCCCAGTCCCTGTACGCGGCTGAAGCGGTCGGCGCTGCCCTGGGGCTTGCGCGTATCGGGATCATAAAGTCCCAGCACCTGTGTCCGGGCGCCCGGCGTGCCCGCGATCGATTGGTCACGCGTTACCGCATTCACCAGGGGCGCAGTCCGTTCCAGGGCATCGGACGCGCGCGAACTGGCGCTCAGCGACTGAAGCACGGGCGATGACTGCACAGGCTGAAGATTGCCGATTCCGGCCAGCTGACCGGACGGCGTCGAAGCCCCGGGCTTGTCGCGCAGGGCCGCCTGCCAGTCCTTGACCAGATTGGCCGCCACCCACATCAGGGTGAACAGGAAGGCGCAATAGATCAGCGACCCCATGAACAGGATGACCATGGGTTGCACGGCCTGAACGGCGCGTTGCGGGTCGGCGCCGATGCTTTCGATCAACGGAATGAACAAGGTCAGGGCCGCCGTACCGCCCAGGACCGTCAGAAGCGGGGCAAGCGCAAAGATAAGGCTGGTGCGTATCCAGCCGTTGAACAGGCCGCGAGTCTGGGGAAACAGGCCGAACAGGATAAAGACCGGCCCGAGGATCAACAGCAGGTACAGGACCATGCGCGTCAGGATCAGCACGCCCAAGGTCGAGCACAAGAGGAACAGGCCGGACAGCCAGAAAAGGGTCACCGGCATGGGCTTGGGCGCCAGCATGTTGGCGGCCGTGGGATTCGGCTGGCCCGGTATGGTCGTGACCGTCTGCCCATTGTTATCGAGCGTCTGGGCGATGTCGGCAAAGCGCACGAACAGTCCGTCGAGCGCCTGGGCGAAGTTCATCACGGCGCTGCCTTTTTGCCCAAGCAGGGCCGCGGCGACCTCGTCGGGGCCATTCATCAGCAGGCCATAGAAGATGGCGTGATAAGCCGGCCAGGCGGTGACGAAGGTCAGGACCAGGACCATGGAAATGATGCGCGGCGACAATGCCGGCACGGTCAGTTGCGTCCGGCCGGTCATGAAGCCGTAGCCGAGGATGACGACATAGATGGTCAGCAGGCCGAACAGGACATTGCTGAAGGCGCCGCCGAAACCGAACAGGCGGTTGTACCCGACCTCGACCGCCTGGATGATGCGGCAGTCCATCGTCGCCAGCGACTGCGAAACGCTGACTTCACCGACCAGGGTGATCTGGGGACAGGCGGCCGCTTGCAGCATCATTACTCGGCTCCCTTGCGGAGCTTGGGCCGACGCGTAGCGGTATCCGGATAGGGCGTGCCGGTCAGGGCTTCCCACCAGGCATGGGGTTCATCGCCCAGTTGCGCGCGCAGCTCATCGAGCTGGCGCACGGTCGATTCACGGCCCGACAGCACGGTCAGGACGTCGGGCATGGTCGACAGGTCGAGGCGGGCGACGACGCTGTGGTTGCCATGCTTGACCAGGAAGGCGCGCGACGACGCCGGCAGGGCGCGGATCAGGTCCAGTTCGTGCAGGGTCAGGCCGAAACCGTCGACATAGTCCTCGGCCTGGGCGCGTGGATTGGGCATGAAGATCTGCGTCGCCGACTGTTCGATGATCGCCGTCGAAATGCGGCTGTCGAGCGCGTCGCGCGCCGACTGGGTGCCGAACCCGAGAATGGCGTTGCGTTTGCGCAGCGTCTTCATCCAGTTGCGGATGGCGGCGGCGAAGATTTCGTCGTCGAGCGCTTTCCAGCCCTCATCGATGATGATGACGGTCGGTGTGCCATCCAGCCGTTCCTCGACGCGCTGGAACAGGTACATCATGCACGGCGTGCGCAGAACCGGCTCGTTGAGCAGCAGGGTCATGTCGAAGCCGAGGGTTCGCGCCGTCATGTCGAGGGCATCGACCTCATTGTCGAACAGCCAGGCGTGCTCGCCCTCGCCCACCCACGGATTGAGCCGTGTCGCCAGGTCACCGTGCGTCGGCCGGCGGACGCCACCCAGGAGTTCACGGAAATAACGCAGGCGGCGGTAGCGCGGTTCCTGTTCGAAGTTCGCGTCCACCGCTTCGGTGATGATCGCCTCTTCCTCGGAATTGAGCGGCAGGTCGGGCCGGCTCAACAGCTGAGCGATCAGGGTGCGCAGGAAGGCGCGGTTGCCCGGATTGTCGGCCAGCTGCAGCGGATTGAAGCCGGTAGGCTCCCCCGGGCGCAGGGTGGCATAGTGGCCGCCGATGCCGCGAATGAAGATTTCGGCGCCGCGGTCCTTGTCGAACAGGACGGTGCGCGGCTTGAACTTCTGCGCCTGGGCGGCCAGGAAGTTGAGCACCACCGTCTTGCCCGAGCCCGACGGCCCGATGACGGTGAAGTTGCCGAGATCGGCCTTGTGGAAGTTGAAATAGTACGGCGTCGCCGACGAGGTTTCGAAAACCGTGACCGCCTGACCCCAGTGATTGCCTTCGGGCTGACCGATCGGGAAACCATGCAGTGAGGCAAAGCTCGCATAGGCCGAGGTCGAGATCAGCGCCTTGCGGGCGATATACTGTTCATTGCCCGGAAACTGCGCCCAGAAGGCCGGTTCGAGATTGACATCCTCTCGCACCGCCACGGCGCCGAGGTCGGCCAAGGCGGCAAGACATTGGGCGGTCGCCGGATCCAGCGCCTCAAGAGACTTGGCGCGGACCAGCAGGCTCATATGGTGTTCGCCCAGCCCCAGGACGCCCGTCGACAGGTCATCCTTGGCCGACATCAGTCCGGCGCGCAAACTGAGCGCCTCCTCGTCGGCGGCGCGCATGCGGCGGAGCGCGAGGTTGATGCGCTCCAGGCCGATCTGGCGGTCGACGAAGCCGAAACTCTCGGTCAGAGTCATCTCGTACGGCAGGCGCAGAAGGGCATCGACCATGCCGGGCGTGGCGTTGGGCGGATAATCCTTGAGCGACAGGATCGAGGCGTAGTCCTTGCCCTCCCCCAGCGACGCCTGCTCGAGCGATTCCAGGCCGAAACTGCAGCGGCGATAGGGCAGATAGTGACCGATATCCTCATGGGTGCGCAGGACCGGACGCATCTCACCGTTATAGATGGCGGACAAGAGCTCGAGCAGCTCCGAACAGCGGCCGTTCTGGGTTTCGTAGGCGCCGAGAAGACGCGGCCCATAGGACTGAAGCGCGGCCAGCAGCGCTTCGGACGCGGCCTGCAATTCCTTGTGGTCGCGCGCCTGGGTGGCGGCCAGCGCATTGTCGCCCAGCCCCTTGCCGAACATGTCGGCCAGGCGTTCGGCGAAGCCGACCTTGCCCTTGGGATTACGGCGGACAACGGTGATGAACAGGTCGTTGACGAACAGCTGCCGCGACGACAGCTTGTCCTGCCAGCGCGACTGGATGAGACCGCACACCGGATCGTCATAGCTGGCATTCAGCCCGACGCTGACCTTGCGGCGGATGATGTGGTGGTAGAGGACAAACCGCGACGACCCGATGGCGCGCAGGGCGGCCGCCCGGATGAACTGACGGTGATTGACTTCTTCGGTGTCGGCCGTCTCGAACGCAAAGCCTTCGAGATAGAGCGACTGCATCAGGCTGCCGTCCCGCAGCACGATCGTGTGGTCGTCGAGAAAATGGTCGTAGGGCAGCCGGTCGCCGACGCGCTGCTCCTTCTTGGCCCAGCTCGCAAAACCACCCAATCCCTTGCTATCGTCAGCCATGTCTCAAATACTTATGGGAGGTAGGAATTGCAGCGCCAGTAGCGCCAGTTCTTGATGCGGGGGCACCGCTGCACCTTGGTCATCCACAGGTCGAATACCCGTGGCTCGCGCAGACAGGCCAGATAGCCGATGACGTGAATGACGAGCGAAACGGCAAAGGCCCAGAAGGATCGCGTGACCAGAAAGACTTCGGTCGTCACCACCGCATTGATGATGAAGTAGCTGTAGGTCACGCCGGCAAACATCTGCGGCTGGGTCAGCGCCTTGAACACCGGGGATTTGACGAGGTCCGTCATCTATCTAGTGCGCCATGGCCTGGATGCCGCCGACAATGGTCGCCGCGCCGAACAGGATGAAGACGCCGACGATAACGGTCGCGCCATAGCGCCAGTTCATCCGGCCCGTCAGCATCATGAAGCCGACCGCCGCCACCGCGATGACGGCGACCGTGGTGGCCACGCGTCCCAGCAGGGTTTGCTGAATCCAGTCGACCGCACCGGTAATCGGCGACGAGCCGGCCGGGCCGGCGGCCTGGGCGGAGGCATTGGTCGCCCACGTCATCATCGACACAGCCATGGCCGTCAAAGCGAAAGACAGGGGGTTTTTCATTCTTACCTCACATCCGCGTCGCATCCGGCCAACCGCCGGTGGAGAATCAGCAACAGACTCACGCGCAAGTCTTGCGCAATGCGTCAGGCATGACAAGCCGCCGGATCATCCGGGAACTGAACACGCCGCGCGGACTTATAGGCAAAAATTATGTTGGCAAAAAGGGCTTTGCATAACTTGGCCGAAAGTTTCACGGGATTGTCACAATTGGCCTCGAAGACTTTATCCCGGGCCTTAATCTTCCGAAAAGGTAACTGTGACACCGCGCTTGCGGAAATAGGATTGCATCGTCTTGCGGCCGGCGCGGTTGTTCTGCGCCAGACGCGACGGCTGGACCACGGCTTCCTTGAGGCCTTCGGCGGCCAGGGCGGCCTTGAGCGCCTTGATGTGCGTATCGATCTCGGCATTGTCGTCGGCAAGCGAGGCGTAGATGTTTTCAAGGGCTTCGGCGACGGTCAAGGGACACTCCATAAAACGATAAGCGCCTGTTATCAGGTTTCACCAGACCCTGGCAAGGGCCGGTTTCCCCCGCGTCTGCGTAAACAAACGCCTTAAAAAAACACCGATTCACAGCTTTTTGAGGGTTTGGCTGTAATGATTCGGCTGTAGATTCGAGGCGAACCAAGGGGCCTCAACGGGAGCGAACCGGCGGATGGGTTTCATCGGCAATATCAGGCGCGACGCCACCTTCATGACACGCCTGCTGCGCATCCTGCGCCGCATACGCAGCGTCAACCCCGATTCCCACAATCTCGTGTGCGACGATTTCGAACACGCCGCCGACCAGTGGCCGACGCAGACCGCGCTGATTTTCGAAGGCAAGAGCCTGACCTATCAGCAACTCGATGTCATGGCGAACCGCTATGCCCACTGGGGCCGTCAGCGCGGCCTGAAGCCCGGCGACACAGTGGCCCTGTTCATGCCCAACCGTCTGGAATACCTGGCGATCTGGCTGGGCATGAACAAGATCGGCGTCGTCACCGCCCTGATCAACAACTCACTGACCGGCAAAGGCCTGGCGCACTGCCTCAATATTTCCATGGCGTCGCTGACCCTGGTCGACCTGACGACCATGCCGTGCTTCATGGAGGTCGAATCCCAGATCGAGCGCTTCCAGGCCTTGTGGGTACTGGACCTGCCGCGCGAACGGGAAACCGAGGATTGCCGCAGCCTGGACGCCGCCGTTAAGGGCGTGTCGACGGTCCGTCCCGACCGGGCGCCACGCGCGGAACTGAAAGCCTCGTCGACCGCGCTTTATATATATACGTCCGGAACGACAGGCCTGCCAAAGGCAGCCAAGATTTCCAATGCGCGCGCCCAATTGTACATGAAGGCCTTTGCCGGCCTGACCAAGATGACGCCCGGTGACCGGGTCTATTGCGTGCTGCCGCTCTATCATGCCACCGGAGGCCTGTGCGCGGCCGGCGCCGCCCTGATGAACGGCGGCGCGATCGTCCTCAAACGCAAATTCTCGGCCAGCCAGTTCTGGAGCGACGTCCGCCTGCAGGGCGTTACCCACATCGTCTATATCGGCGAACTCTGCCGCTATCTTGTCAACTCTCCCCCTGCCCCCAATCCCGACGACGAACGCAAGCACAAGGTGCGCATGGCGTTCGGCAACGGCATGCGGCCCGAGGTTTGGGACCAGTTCAAGACGCGCTTCAAAATTCCCGACGTGCTGGAATTCTACGGCTCGACCGAAGGCAATGTGTCGCTGTTCAACCTCGATGGCCACTCTGGCGCCATCGCCCGGGTGCCGCGCATCCTGCGCAACAAGTTCAATGTCCGCCTGGTCCAGTTCGACATCGAAAGTGAAATGCCGGTACGCGGCCAGAACGGCCTGTGCATCGAATGCAAGCCCGGCGAAATCGGCGAAGCCATCGGCCACATCGCCCATGACGCGCGCCACGCCTATTCCGGCTATGCCGACAAGACCGCCTCGCAGAAGAAGATCCTGACGGACGTCTTCAAAAAGGGCGACCAGTGGTTCCGTACCGGCGACCTGATGCGCCAGGACAAGCACGGCTATCTCTACTTTATCGACCGCATCGGCGACACCTTCCGCTGGAAGGGCGAAAACGTCTCGACATCGGAAGTCGCCGAATACTGCGCCTCGGCCCCCGGCGTCGAGGAAGCCATCGTTTATGGGATTCCCGTTCCCCATCACGACGGCAAGGCCGGCATGGTGTCGCTAATCACCCGTGAAGGCTTCGATCTCAAGCTGTTCAAAGACCATGTCGACTCAAAGCTGCCGGCCTATGCACGTCCGCGCTTCGTCCGCCTGCTGCAGGAAGTCGAAACCACAGGCACCTTCAAGTACAAGAAGATGGACCTGATCAAGGAAGGCTTCGACCTGAATGCCGTCACCGATCCGCTCTATATATTGTACGGCGACGACTACGTACCGATAACGCAGGACCTTGCGGCCCAGATCGCCGGCGGGCAGCTGAGATTATAACTGTCGGGGCGCAAAACCCTTTTTGCCAAAAGCTTGCATCCTGCCGCCGCGAACCCTATCCAAAACCGGTCAAACCCTTTGCTATCTTTACCTTACTCCGCACAGCGCGGTAATGGAGATAGTCTTATGGAACTTCAAGTTGGATGGCTGGCCGCCATAGTCGTCGGCGCTCTCGCCGGCTGGATCGCCGAACAATTCATGCGCTCGGAACAAGGCCTGTTGATGAATATCGTCATGGGTATCCTGGGTGCTCTTATCGCCAATGCCGTTCTAGCCATGATCGGTGTCCAGCTGGGCGGCGTCATCGGTTACCTGATTGCCGGCGTGGTCGGTGCCTGCCTGCTTATTGCCGTCGGCCGGGCCTTCAAGGGCCGAAGGGTTTAACTCCCTGTAAAACAACACAAAGACAAGCGGCGAAGGTTTCCTTCGCCGCTTCTTTCATTGTCACGTCGGAACCGCCTTCTGTTGCCGTCCTGTAACATTTCAGTGAAAAGCCCGACCTTAACATCGTATACGGTATTATTTATTTTATTCTCGGTTTAGCCTCCTCCGACCGTAGGAGGTTCGCATGAAACAGACATATTGTTCCGTAGCCCGCCTGATGCAGGGCAGCGCCATTGCCCTGACGCTTGCCGTTCTGGCCCCCGCCGCGTTCGCACAGGATGCCGCCGCCACGGATAAAGCCGAAGAAACGACTAAGGCCGAACCGCAGGACGAAGCCGTCGTTGTTACCGGCAGCCGCATCCGCCATCGCGGCGCCCAGAGCGCTACCCCAACCTCGACCATCAGTGCGGACACCATTCAAAAGACCGGCACGCGCCAGATCGCCGACCTGGTCAACCAGTTGCCGGCCCTGGTCATCAGCCAGAGCGACCAGACCAGCAATGCCAATCGCGACAAGGATTCGATGGACCAGAGCCATCCCGGCATGAATGCGCTTGACCTGCGTGGCCTGGGCACCAAGCGCACCCTCGTCCTCGTCAATGGCCGCCGCCATGTGCCAGGTGCGCCCGGCAGTGCCGCAGTCGATATTTCGACCGTACCTTCCAGCCTGGTCGAGCGCGTCGAAGTCATTACCGGTGGCGCCTCGGCGCTTTATGGCGCCGACGCTGTCGCCGGCGTGGCCAATTTCATTCTCAAGAAGGATTTCGAAGGCGTCGATGTCAACCTGCGCTACGGCAATTCCTCGCGCAACGACATGCCAAGCTACGACGTCGACCTGCTCTACGGCCGGAATTTCGCCGACGGCAAGGGCAATTTCACCATCTTCGGCTACTATGGTGTATCCGACGGCACGGTCAGCGGTCAGGACCGGCCATGGACGGCACGCGGCAATCCGTGGTGGCAGCCGGTTCCGGGCGCGACGCCAACCCTGAACTACATCCTGGATGGCCGTCAGAACCTTGGCTATTCGCCGCGCGCCCAGGTGCTGCTCGGCAAAAAGGTGTGGACATTCAACGACGACGGCACCATGCGCGCGCCGATCCTTGGGCCTGGCGGCATACTGCCCAACACCTACAATCTCAGCCTGCCGGAAACGGTCGCCAACCTCGAAACCGACGGCGGCGAATATGGCGGGCGCTATGACAGCTGGCTTTTGTCAGTGCCCAATGACCGCTTCATCACCCACGGCACGCTCAACTACCAGATATCGGACAATCTGAGCTACTTCCTGGAAATGGACTATGCCACCAACAAGTCCCACGGCGAGTACGGCATGTGGTGGGAAGGCGCCTCCAACTGGCTATGGGAAGGCAATCCGTTCATTACCCAGGAAATGATCAACGCCAATGGCGGCAGCCTGCCCTATGTCGCCTTTGCCCGCCAGTTTCCGGAAATGGGGCGGTCCAAATCCTATTATAAACGCGACCTGAGCCAGGTCGTAACCGGCTTCGACGGTAAATTGCCTGCGTTGATTCGCGACCATGACTGGACCTGGTCGGCCTACGTTTCATATGGCCGGACCGAGGAAACCATCCAGGATCGCAACAGCGTTTCCAATGAACGCTACATGCGCGCACTCGACGTCGTCTCCGGTCCGGGTGGTACGCCGATCTGCTGGGTCAATTCCGACGCCGACACCAGCAATGACGATCCGGCATGTAAGCCGCTCAATCCGTTCAAGCCGCTGACGCAGGATGTGATCGGCTATCTGACCTTCAACCCCAGCGAATCGAAGTCGTGGCTGGATCAGACGGTCGTGTCGGGCTACGCCACCGGCGCGCTGTTCACACTGCCGGCCGGCGAGGTCCAGGGCGTGATCGGTGGCGAATACCGCAAGGAACGCAACCATATCGGCGCCGTCGCCGAATACGATCCGAACAACCCGGCCTATGTCCCCGACTACGGCGTGATCCAGAACCCGCTCGATGGCGAATTCGATGTGAAAGAGGTGTTCGGCGAACTGAGCGTGCCTATCCTGGCCAACCTTCCGTTTGCGCACAAGCTGTCGGTTGACGCCGCCATCCGCTCATCGGACTATTCGACCGCCGGCAAGACGACCTCATGGAAATACGGCCTGCAATATGCGCCGATCCGCGACATCCGCCTGCGCACCACCTATGGCAAGGCTGTCCGGGCGCCGAACATCTCCGAAGTCTTCACCGCCAGTTCGATCAGCGGCCAGTGGCTGAACGATCCGTGCAACTATTACATGGAACGCCGGAACGAGACGACGGCTGACACCAAGGCCAACTGCGCCATACTCAATCCGGCCAACAAGAACAGCTACTGGCTGTGGCTTGAGGTCGAAAAGAAAGGCAATCCGGATCTGAAGGTTGAAACCGCGAAGACGCTAACGGTTGGCCTGGTCTTCCAGCCGCGAAACATCAAGAATTTCAGCTTCTCGATCGACTATTACGGCATCGACCTGACCGACGTCATCGCGGCCGTCGAACCGCAGACCATTATCAACAAGTGCGTCGACGCCCCCATGACCGGCAATCCTTACTGCGACCTGGTCGTGCGCGAGGCCGGCACCAACAACCTGCTGCGCGTCGTCAAGCAGAACATCAACCTGGCACAGCGCATCAACCGCGGCATCGACCTGGAGCTCGACTACTCCGTCGATATGGCATCCTGGGGCTGGGGAACCAATGCCGGGCGCCTGTCGATCAATTCGGTCTATACGCACCTGCTCGAAAACAAGATCACGCCCGATCCGGACAATCCGGAAAACATCACAGATACCCTGGGCGTGTTCGGCTTCCCCGAATGGAAGGGTGTGACGCGCGTGGCCTATGCGAACGGTCCGTTGTGGCTGAGCTGGAACCTGCGCCAGTTCTCGCCGATGCGCATGAACCCAACCATTACCCCCGCAGCCTATTCCCCCTACCGGACCAAGACGGTCTATTACAGCGACTTTTACGGCTCGTATCAGCTGAAGCCCAACCTGACGCTCGGCTTCGGCATTAGCAACGTCTTCGACAGCGCACCGCCGCGCTATCCGGGAGCCGAGGCCGGCGGCGCCTATTTCGGCGACGAAGGCTGGCAATCGGGTGTCTACGACGTCATCGGCCGGACGGGCTTCATCGCCCTGAGATACCGGCGATAAAGCGATGCGCGGAAAAGTGTGAGCGGTTTTCCGCATAAGCATCGCGACAACCCTAAACCAGAAAAAAGCGGCGAAGGTTTCCCTTCGCCGCTTTATTTTACGAGCTTCGGACGGCCATACGCGCCGCCTTCTTTTTAATCCTGCTGGTTCTTAATAGCGCACCCGCAGCGTCACCCCATAGGTCTTGGGCGCGCCCAGGAAGGCGTCATAGGTGTTGCTGTCCGAAGCCTGGTTGTAATAGGTGCCCGGGTGCGAGCCGCCCGACTGGACCGTCTGCTGGAAGCCGGTGCCCTGAAGCGGAGCGTTCAGGACGACCTGCTTGTAGGTTTCGTCGGTCAGGTTCTGGCCCCAGACTTCGACCGTCCAGCGCCGGTCGGCCGAGCCGATCGACAGGCGGCCGTTGACCAGGGTGTAGGCGTCCTGCTCCTTGTACGGGATCAGGTCCGAACCGGTGTTGTATTCCGAAGAATACTTGGCCGACAGGTTGGCGCCGATACGCAGGTCGCCGACATTGCCGCCCCACGACAGGGCCGCCGTGCCGCTCCACTTGGGGGCGAACGACATCTGGGCGCCCGGCAGCAGCGACAGGCCAGGGAAGTGGCTGGGGTTGATCAGGTCCGCCGCCGTGAACTTGCCGTACTTGGTGTCGGTGTAGGTCACGCCGCCCTGGAAGGTCAGGCCGGTGATCGGCGTACGCCAGTAGACGTCGGCATCGAAGCCCTTCGATTCCAGTACCGGGATCGATTCGACGACGAAGGCCGTGCCGAGGAAGGTGTTGAGCTGGAAGTTCTGGAACTTCTGGTCGAAGGCTGCCACGTTCAGTTGCAGGGCGTTGTCGAACAGGGCGGTCTTCAGGCCCAGCTCGTAGCTATCGACCGTTTCCGGCGGGAACCACAGGTCGGCGTCCGGCGTCACACCGGTCTGGGCGCGGTCCAGATTGAAACCACCCGCCTTGTAGCCGCGTGCATACGAGGCATAGGTCATGGTGTTTTCGCTGACGTGCCATGCCGCCTTGAACGTGCCCGACAGGTCGCCATCGCTGTTGCTGTCGGCGACGCTGCGGTTGTTGAAGGCCGGGTTGGCCCAGAACGGACACATGCCACCGGCAAGTGTCTGCGCCGTCGTGCCGCCGGCGCGGATGGCGGCCAGCCAGATCGGGTTGGCGCCATTGGCCAGCGCCTGTCCGGCGGCGGCCGTCGGGTTGGTCGGGTTGGCAGCCAGGGCCGCGGCATAAAGGGCGCCGGCCTGCTGATACTTGGTGAGGGCCGCACCACAGCCAGCGCCGTTATCGCTGTTGGTGTAGAAGGCCGTCATGCTCTTCTTTTCCTGGGTGTAGCGCAGGCCCAGGGTGAATTCGAGCGTATTGATCCGCCACGAATTGTTGGTAAAGAGCGCGAAGCTTTCGTCTGTCTGGGTATAGAAGTCGCGCGCGCCCTCACCGGCCCTGAAGTTGGTGCCGAAGGCGCGGCCCGTCATGTTCGGCAGGAAGCTCGGGCTGGGCGTGATCGCCGGATTGATGGCGTTCAACTGGGTCGAGATCAGCAGGCTGAGATAGGGCTCATACTGCGTGCCGTAGACGTAGGAGTCGTGGCGGTCCAGGTCTTCCTTGACGTAGAAGGCGCCGACCAGCCAGTTGACGTTCTCGGTGGCGCCGGCCAGGCGGACTTCCTGGCTGAAGGTCTTGAAGCGGGCGTCGAAGTCGCCATTGTCGCGGCGATAGAGGATATCGGCGCCGGTGTAGTCGATGTCCTGGCCGTTGGTCGACTTCCAGTCGCGGGCCGCGCTGATGAGGGTCAGTTGCGAATCCCACAGGTCCGGCAGCTTGACATTGGTTTCGACGGAGAAGCCGCCGTCGCGGATCACCTGGTGGGTGTCGCGGTTGGAATAGGCCAGGCGTGCTTCGGGATTGGGCGTGGTCGCGACACCGTTACCGGCCGCCAGCAGGTTGATGGCGGTCGCGGTCGGGCCGGTGCGGATCTGAACGGCCCCGCAGCAGTATTCATTGCGATGGCTGTAGTCGCCGATCAGGCGGATGTCGATCAGATCCGTCGGCGTGAACAGCAGCTGGCCACGAATGGTCTGGAAGTCCTGCGTTCCATCTTCCTTCAGCGTGCGCGGGCCGACGCCGGTATTGACGTTCATGAAGCCATCGCGCTTGCGGCTGGCGACGTAGAGGCGGCCGGCG
>CAMLLA010000053.1 GCA_946480525.1 uncultured Asticcacaulis sp.
AATAATGCTGCAAATACAATAGGTTATAAACGGATACGCTGCGGGAGCAAATCCGTTGATAATCCGTTTATAGTGAAAGCCTCTTGCTCGAGACCGCCACCATCGCAATTAATTTAATGAATTCAATGGAATAATGGCGCACCCGGCGCGATTCGAACGCACGACCTTTGCCTTCGGAGGGCAACGCTCTATCCAGCTGAGCTACGGGTGCCTGCTTTGCCGGACGCCGGCCTCAGGTGGCGCGGAACCTAAGCCAATCCCCGCCTGCACTCAACCGCAAAAAGCGCCTACCCACAAAAAAGCCGTTACGCCGCCAGACCCGCGGCCTGCATCATAGGTTTCAGCGCCGCCATCGCCTGGGGATTGCCCATCAGGCTCTCACGGATCTGAGGCACGCGCAAAAGCCGCATGACCTCCGCCTTGGCCTGGTCGCTGACCGGCCCAAGAGGCACACTGTTACCGGCGGCAAAGTTGAGCAGCATGGCCAGCTTATGCATCGGTGGCGCGGCGGCTTTCAAAGTTTGCTGGATGAGATGGATGTCATTGGCGATCTGGGCGCCGACCTGCCCCAGCTTGCCCATGATCTCATCGCGGTCTGCGTCGCTTAAAGACGCTTTCAGCACCTTCTTCTGCATATTCGCCAGGTGCTGCAGCCGTTGCGGCGCAGGCGTATTGGAGTTACGGATCTCGCGTTCGAATTTCAGGCTGGTTATGCCCGACGCGACCCAGCGTGCTGCCTGGCGCTTGTTGGCGACGCCCACGACGTTCTCGCACAGCCAGATCAGCTTTTCGATTTCTTCGGACGGTGACGACAGGCCCTGCGTCAGGCTGCCGACGAAATCCGACGACACCAGCATCTTGGAGCGCTCGGTGAAGGCCTCCTTGACGTCGTCGCGCTGGGCCTCTTCCTTGCCCGCCGCGGTCATGCACATGGCCAACGCGCGCAGGGTTTCGATCTCGGCCTCGGGATCGCCGGGCTTCAGGCGGCGCGGACCTTTCAGCTCCTGCATCAGGCGCCTGGAGATGTTGACGGCCAGCGTCTTCAGGCAGTCGCGCATGATCAGGTTATGATAGCCCGCCAGCACGTCCTTGAGCGGCGGAATGATGCGCGCCACCTGTGGGTCGACCCTGGCGACCAGATCGACCTCGCGGCCGGCGGCCATACGCGTCATGATGGCCAGCGATGTGCCGAGGTCGGCCTCTTCTCCCAGCACATCCGACAGCGAACTGCGGGAAGAGAAGATCTCGACCACGGGCGCTTCGATGACCTGCATGGCCCATTCGCGGCCATCGAGATTATCGGCCAATACGGTCGCGAACAGCAAAAGCTTTTCCAGCTTGACGGCGGGGCGCTTGTCTTCGCTCAAGACCTTCGCCAGGGCGCCGCCCAGAACGTAGGCCTTTTCGGGATGGCCAGCCAGCTTGTCGATCGTCGCCAGCCAGTTGGACGGCACGACATCGGGGAAGGTCTTCTTGCGGCCATCGGTGATCAGGCGGGTTACCGCCTTGTCGATCAGCCCGCGCCACCGGCGCATCAGTTCGTGCAGGTCCTGGCCTGTTTCCTGGCTTTCCGGTACAGCCAGCTTTTGCACGACATGCTGAAGTTCCGTACCCGTAGCTTCCAGCCGTTCGGCAAGATCGGGCCGGTGCAGCAGTTCGAACGGCGTCACGGCATTGCGTTTCAGCCATTCTTCCAGAAGCCGCGAAATCTTTTCCCGCGCAATAGCGGTGTAGAGGTCCTGGGGCGCGGTGCAGATGCTGTCGACCGCCGATGGCGTCTTGATCTTTTTCTTCTGTTCAGGCGCGCCTTTTGTGAAGACAGTCAGCGAACGGTATTCGCCTGTATTGTTGTCGAGCGTTTCCTTGCTGACCATAACGGCCGCGAAGCTCTTTTCGGTCAGCAGGGTTTCCGCTGACTTTATGGCGAGATCACGGTTTTCCAGCGCCATTTGCAAGGCCCACGACGAAGACGGTGTCTTGCGCGCGAAAACCTCATAGTGCACCTGACTGTGCGCGAAAGAACTCATGGTTTTCCTGGGACTTTCCCGGTCAGCCCCTACCGTGGGGCCTTGAAATTCCTGCAAAATTTACACAAATGAGGTTAAAATCCCATTGAGGACGCGTATTCGTCCCGATATGACCTGTTTTGAGTCGCGTTCACGCCTTGAAATGGACGCGATTGCGCTCAATGAACTGTAGCAGTGGCGTATCCTATTCTACCCTATCCTGTTTTTAGAAAACACCGGAGCATCCATGGCCCGCATCACCCTGGTCGATGACGACGAAAACATCGTGACAAGCGTCTCGCTGGCGCTGGAAAGCGGCGGCCATACGATACAGGCCTATTACGATGGCGCGACCGGTCTGGCAGCCCTTGAAAAGGATCCGCCCGATCTCGCCATTCTCGACGTCAAGATGCCGCGCATGGACGGCATGGAAGTGCTGAAACGCATCCGGGCGACGTCCAACCTGCCGGTCATCATCCTGACCTCCAAGGATGACGAAATCGACGAAATCCTCGGCTTCAATCTTGGCGCCGACGACTATATGCACAAGCCGTTCTCGCAACGCCTGCTGCTGGAGCGCGTCAAGGCGGTCCTGCGCCGCGCCGGCATTATCGAGCAGGGCGAGGCGCCGGAAATCCAGGAAGCGCTGAACGCCAAGTCGCTCAAGCGCGGCAAGCTGGTTATGGACGCGGCGCGCCACGAATGCACCTGGGACGGCAAGCCGGTGCGCCTGACCGTTACGGAATTCCTGTTGCTGCACGCGTTGGCCCAGCGTCCCGGCTTCGTCAAGAGCCGCGACAACCTGATGGATGCCGCCTATGACGATCAGGTATATGTCGACGACCGCACCATCGACAGCCATGTCAAGCGCATGCGCAAGAAGTTCCGCGTCGTCGATCCCGAATTCGATTCGATCGAGACTCTGTATGGTGTCGGCTACCGTTACCGCGAAGCCTGAGCACGCTCCGGCCATAGGAAACGTCGATGACAACCGGTCCCTGGTACAAGCGGCTGCCCTTTATCCATTCGCGCCTGGGGCGGCTGGTTGTCGGGCTGAACATCGTCAGCCTGCTGATCCTGGTCTGCGGCACGCTGGTGGTGAACGAATTCCGCCGGGGCCTGATCGACGCCTATGAGGATTCGCTGAAGTCCCAGGCCCAGACCATCGGTAACCTGATCGGGGCCGTGGCGACCGGCGAAGAGGACGAGGCGCCGCACCTTCAGCCCTATTACGCCGCCCAGGTGATGAACCGGTTCATCCCTCAGGGACAGCGTGCGCGACTGTTCGACATCAACGGCAAACCGGTATCGGACGGCACCTGGATCGCTGACTCCTATGCCGGATCGGATCGCATCGATGTCGCCCCCCTGCCGCCGGCGCGCAAATCCACCGATCCGAAGCCCAAGGACAACGCCTCCGAAATGGCGAGGCTGCGCGCGGAGGGCCAAAGCGACCTGCAGGACGAGGTCGCCATGGCGCTCAGCGGCACCGATGTTGCTCACGTCCGCCGCAACGAACACGGCAAGAAGGTCGTGTCCGTGTCCATTCCCATCAAGCGCGTCAAGACCGTGCTCGGTGTGCTGACGCTCGAACGCGGCAATGTCGACGAGATCGTCCAGGCGCAACGCCAGGCCATGGTACCGTTTATTCTGGTCGCACTCGGTGTGACCTTTATTTCCTCGATCATGCTGCATTTTCTGATCACCCGCCCGATCCAGCGGTTGTCGGTGGCGGCGGACACGGTGCGCGCCAATCAGGCGCGCGCGATTTCCCTGCCCGACCTCGAAGAACGCCAGGATGAGATCGGCGGACTGGCGCGCTCGCTGGAAAGCATGACCGACACCCTGTGGCGGCGCATGGAGGAAATCGACCGCTTTGCCGCCGATGTGGCGCACGAAATCAAGAATCCGCTGACCTCTATCCGCAGCGCGCTGGAAACCCTGTCGATCGTCAGGGACGACTCGGCCAAGGACCGGCTGATGGGAGTCCTCAACCAGGATGTGCGCAGGCTTGATCGCCTGATCACCGATATTTCCAATGCCTCGCGCCTCGATGCCGAATTGTCGCGCGACGTGCCAAAGGCCGTGGACGTCGGCGTCCTGCTCGAAGACATCGTGTCGCTGTATGAGCATACCGGCACGGTGCGCGTGCGCCTGAGCCGTGAGACGGCGCTCGCCAGGGTCAGCGGCCGCGAAGGCCCCCTGGGCCAGGTCTTCCGCAATGTCATTGACAATGCCCGCTCCTTCTCACCGGAGAATGGCGAAGTCCGCGTGGGGCTCGCCCAGGGGGACGCCGGGCATCTGCTGATTACGGTCGAGGATGACGGCCCCGGCATTCCGGAGGAAAATCTGGAAACCATCTTCCAGCGCTTCTACACCTCGCGGCCCAAGGGAACGAGCTTCGGCAACAATTCCGGGCTGGGCCTGTCGATCTCGCGCCAGATCGTCGAGGCGCACCACGGCAAGATCTGGGCGGAGAACCGGACCGATGGCGATCGGGTGGCGGGAGCAAGATTCAGCATTGTCCTGCCGGGTGCATAAAATCTAGAGCAATATGGCGAAAAGTGTAAGCGGTTTTCGCCTTAAATATCGCGATAAAACAAAAACTTAGATCGGAATGGCGTTCCCACCTAAACCCATTCCGATCTAATGGGCTTGGGTCTGTGACCCCACGAACACCTTTTTTCTTTTCCTCGTCCGGCCGCTTGCGGCCAGAAGAGGAAAAGCGGTAAGTCTTGCATCTGCATGAGCAAACTGATCCTCCACGCCACCTCCCTCAGCCTCCTGGTCGGCCAGACGTGGCGCGGCGCGCTCATTGTCGGGCCGTCGGGCATCGGCAAAAGCGATCTGGCTCTGCGCGCCATCGAGGTTGGGTGCCAACTGGTGTCCGACGACTACTCCTGCATCTGGGTGTCCGGAGGCCACCTGTTTGCCGCGCCACCGGAGACGATCGAAGGCCTGATGGAGGTGCGGGGCCTTGGCATTATCGGCCAGGGACAACGCCGCGCCATGACCCGCATCACCCTGATGGCGCTGGCGCAAACCGATCCGGTCGACCGCTTGCCGGAAAACGAAGTCACTCCCATATTGGGACTGAACCTACCGACGATCCGTCTCAATCCACGCGAAGCCTCGTCGGTCCCCAAGCTGATCACGCGCCTGCGGCAAAACTAACCCCCGCTGGGATTGGCGGACCAACACAACTCTACCGTGCCGCTACGTCAAGTGACACAGAAGACACGCTTTTTGCTGTGGTGCACGTTTTGCTGGGGGGTTCACGATTTCTCATTTTGCAGTGCGAAGCAAAGAGGACTAATATCGCGTATTCGGCCGGTCGCATGAGCACGGCAGTAAGGTTAAGGCATACATGATCGGACTGGTGATCGTTACGCATGGCAGACTCGCCGAAGAGTTCGTCGCGGCGATGGAACATGTGGTGGGGCCACAGAGCCAGGTAACCCCTATCTGCATCGGGCCGGAAGACGATGTCAGCCTGCGCCGTCAGGAGATCCTGAAAGCCACCGCCGAAAACGACACCGGTGACGGCGTTATCCTGCTCACCGACATGTTCGGCGGCACGCCGTCCAACCTGGCCATTTCGGTCATGGAGCAGACGCGAGCCGAAGTCATCGCCGGCATCAACCTGCCCATGCTGATCAAGCTGGCCTCGCTTCGCCGCAACGAAGATCTGGGCGCCTGCGTCTGCCATGCCCAGGAAGCCGGGCGCAAATACGTTACCGTCGCGTCTTACGTCCTGTCCGGCGACAACTGATCCGGCTGTCCGCGTGCCACGCGGCATGGCCGGCTCATCGGATTTTGACTGGACTCGCCAGGAGAACTCTCGCATCATTCCGGCAAAACGCCAGCCTCCAAAGGAGGTCCTATGAGTGAGACGTCATTGCCGGTGCGCGCACAGGTCGAAATCTGCAACAACAAGGGCCTGCATGCCCGCGCTTCGGCCAAGTTCGTCAAACTGGCCTCGAGCTTCGAAGGCGCCCAGATTTACGTCATAAAGGACGACAACCGCGTCGACGCCCTGTCGATCATGGGCCTGTTGATGCTGGGGGCCGCCAAGGGCTCGCTGATTGAAATCGAGGCCGAGGGCGAAGAAGCCGAAGCCGCCGTCAAGGCGCTGAGCGAACTGGTCGCCAACCGTTTCGACGAAGAGGCATGACGTGACAACCCGCAAACCGCTCTGGCTCGCATTCGCCCTCGCCTTGTCACTAACGGTTCCGGCTGCGGCGTACGCCGAAGACGGCGTGGCCGAGGCAGGGCCTGCCAAGAAGAAGGCCGTCCGCAAGAAGGCCAGGGCAAAACCGAAGGCCGCAGCACCCGCAAAGCCCGCGGGGCCTGTTCCCTATACGTCGCTGGGGCCGTCCGCCGTACCGAACGCCCAGCCCGTTACGCCGGGACCTCCGGCCCACGCCCTGACCCACGACGTCATGCCGCAACCGGCAGAGACGAACACACCGGTTGCGCCGCCGTCCGACGTCGCGATCGCTCCGAAAGTCGATCGCACGCCGCCACCGCCACCGCCACCGCCACAGGTTGCCCAAGCCATTCCTCCGGTCGCGCCGACAGTCAATGCACCCGCCCAGATCAGCCTGAAGTGTGAGACGCGGGTCATGAACGGCACGCAGTTCGTCAGCCAGGGTGCCTTTTATATCGACCTGTTCCCGTCGGCCGTATTCCCGGACCAGACGGCCGATTTCAAGTTCCTGTTCGTCGATCCGGCGCACAAATCGCTGGTTCGCGGCTCCGTCTGCCTGGACACCATGTGCTCAGCCAATGTGACGGGAAGCGCCTACTACCTCGTCAACAAGGTCACGAAACGCGGCGCGGCTTTGCGCATCACGCTCGACCGGTCGCGCGGCGCGTTCTATGCCGAAGAAATCGACAGCGGTGTGCTGGGTATGTTCGGCGGAAACAAGAAGGGCAGCCATCCAGGCGAAAGCGGTTTCTGCACACCGCAGAGCCTGCCATCCAAGCTGTTCTGACGGCAGATTACCCGTTCCTTACGAACGCCGCGCCTTCCCGCGTCGAAACCTTAGTGGCCAAAAGCTATTCTCCCTCCAATAAATTGATTTCAAAAGGAGAATAGCTATGAACAGCGATCGTATCGATGGCAGCTGGGAACAGGTCAAGGGTCACGTACAGAAGGCGTGGGGCAAGCTTACCAATGACGATCTCGACGTCATCGAAGGCAACCGCAAGCTTCTGGCCGGCAAGATCCAGGAACGCTATGGCGTCGCTCAGGACGAGGCCGAGCTTCAGGTCCGCCGCTGGAACGATGAAAACAACGATCTGGTCGACGACGGTACGACGCGTAGCGATCGACTCTAGAGTGATATGGCGAAAAGTGTAAGCGGTTTTCGCCATAAATATCGCGACAAAACAAAAGCTTAGATCGGAATGATTGCTTCCATCTAAAATCATTCCGATCTAACACAGGACATCTTCGGTTCCGCCGGACCGAAGATCACAAGAGCGGAGATGGCCTTGCGCTGTCTCCGCTCTTTTTATTGACCTGTACCCGCCTCTGTGTCACCTTGAGGCCATGCTGAACAGCCGAGCCCGTAACGTAGCTGCAACAACGACCGCCAGTGGCGGGGCGTCTTGCGGATGCGTGGCCTCAGGCTGACAGCAACCTTCGCAAACTCCCCGTTCCTTTCATCGTAAAGGCCGGGGACGAGGATCCGCTCCGGCCAGACTGCCCGGAGCCACGCATGCCCCCTCAACGCAACATCGAATCCGCGCTGATCGTCATAGACATGCAGCGTGCCCTGTTCGCCGCACACCAAAGACCGCACGATGCCGATTTCGTCATCCGCCGGGTGTGCGCGCTGATCGACCGGGCGCGGCGTGACGATGTACAGATCGTCTTCATTCAAAATGTTTCGGACATCCATCCCCACGGTTCAGAGGGCTGGCGGCTGCTGGCACCACTGGAACCGCGTTTTCCGGACTGGGTGATCGACAAGACCCGGCCAAGCATCTTCCATGGCACCAACTTGGCGGCACAGCTGAAGGCCGTCGGCATATCGCGTCTGATCCTGGCAGGCGCGCGCACGGACACCTGTATCGACACGTCTTGCCGGGCGGCGGCGGATCTCGGCTTCGGGGTCGTCCTGGCCGCTGACGCCCATACGACCTTTGATGGCGAGGTGCTGTCCGCGGACATGATCATAGCGCATCACAATGCGACCTTGGCCGGTCCGTTCGCCACCGTGGTCGCGGCCGACAGCGTCGGCTTCAGACAGCCTGAAGGGGTCGCCTGATTACCAGCTGCCGGTATTCGGCATGCTGATCCAGGGCTCGGCCGGCGGCAGGGCCGGGCCCTTTTGCAGCAGTTCGATGCTGATGCCGTCAGGTGAACGAACGAAGGCCATGCTGCCATCGCGCGGTGGGCGGTTGATGACCACACCCATCTCGCTCAAATGCTGGCAGATGGCATAGACGTCGTCGAATTCATAGGCCAGATGGCCGAAATTGCGGCCGCCGCCATAGTCTTCGACATTCCCGTTTTCGTCCGGCCAGTTGTAGGTCAGCTCGACTTCGGCCTGGCCACGCAGACCGTCGTGCGCGCCCATATGGGCGTCTTCGTCGGCCGACAGGAAGATCAGGCTGAACCGGCCTTTTTCATTGTCCATGCGGCGGACTTGCCTGAGGCCAAGACCGTCACAGTAAAAACGCAGCGAAGCATCCAGGTCCTTTACACGGACCATGGTATGCAGGAAGCGCACTAGTGATCCCCTTCCGGACGCGGGGCCGGATCGATATATTCGTGCGCGTGGTCCTTATGGACGAACTTGCGGTCGCAATAGCCGCATTCGGCCTCTCCGTCCTCACCCAGCTCGATATAGACCAGCGGGTGGCCCAATGCCCCGCCACCGCCATTGCACGCGACCTTATGGCCTTCGACATAGATGACTTCGGGGGGAGGAATGATGGCGCTCATGGATATTCGGACCTGCGGATGAACTCGCTCAACCCTTAAGCAAAGCCGCTCCTTTCGTCAATTTCCTTGTCCGATCTGCCGGGGTGTGAAACTCTCGCGCCATGGGAGCGCCAAATAAACTGAAATCCATGCTGGGCGGAACGATCGGCAATCTGGTCGAATGGTACGACTGGTACGCCTATGCGGCATTTGCCCTCTATTTCTCCAAGTCCTTCTTTCCCAAGGATGACCCGACAGCGCAGCTGCTCAATACGGCGGCCATCTTCGCCGTAGGCTTCCTGGTCCGGCCCATAGGCGGCTGGCTCCTGGGTATGTATGCCGACCGCTATGGTCGGAAGTCCGCGCTGACCGGCTCGATCCTTTTGATGTGCGCCGGCTCGCTGATCATCGCCGTGACCCCGGCCTATGAAACCATCGGCATCTTTTCACCCATCCTGCTCCTGGTCGCCCGCCTGCTTCAGGGCCTGAGCGTCGGCGGTGAATACGGCGCCAGCGCTACCTATCTGTCGGAAATGGCCGGCCATCACAACCGCGGCTTCTGGTCGAGTTTCCAGTACGTGACGCTCATCATGGGCCAACTGATCGCGCTCGGCGTGCTGATTGTCCTGCAGAAGGCCCTTTTGACGACGGGACAGCTGGAGGACTGGGGCTGGCGTATTCCCTTTGTTATCGGCGCGGGGCTGGCCGTCGTCGCGATGTTTATCCGCACCCACATGGAAGAGACCGAGTCGTTCCAGAAGACCGTCAATACCCAGAAGGGCAGCGTCTGGGCGCTGGTCCGGGACCACCCGTGGCAGTCGCTCCAGGTCGTGGGCCTGACGCTGGGCGGTACGGTGGCATTTTACACCTATACAACCTACATGCAAAAATTCCTGGTTAACACAGCGGGCTGGAGCAAGGAGGCAGCGACCACTGTGTCGGCCCTTTGCCTATGCCTCTACATGTGCCTGCAACCCCTGTTCGGAGCGCTGTCGGACCGCATCGGGCGCCGGCCCCTGCTGATCGGTTTCGGCATATTGGGGACGCTGCTTACCGTGCCGCTCATGACGGTTCTCGCCGGTACGAAAGACTTCTGGACGGGCTTTGGGCTGATCATGGCCGCGCTGGTCATCGTCAGCGGCTACACCTCTATCAACGCCGTAGTCAAAGCGGAACTCTTCCCGTCGCACGTTCGCGCATTGGGCGTCGCCCTGCCCTATGCCATCGCCGTATCATTGTTCGGCGGGTCGGCCGAATATGTCGCGCTCGGTCTGAAAGCCCAAGGAATGGAGACGGCGTTTTACTGGTATGTCACCGGCTGCATCTTCGTGTCGCTGATGGTCTATGTTTTTACAGCCGATACTAAGGTTACCTCAGCCTTTCGCGCGGAAGACGAGCAGTAAGGTTACCCGGCAAGAAACCAACACCCCCGCATCGCCTTTTTACTGCCCGTCCTCTAGTCATGCCGCACCGCAGCAAACAGGAGGTGTATATGCTGGATCAGACCATCGATCTCGTTTTCAGGCGTCTCCACCTCAGGCTTACCGACCCCGAAATAGCCTGTGAGGCCATAAAGCAGGTCGTGCGTACGCACTTTGGCCTGAGGCCGTCCGATGTCGAAATGTTCGAGCGCTTTGCCGACACGCTTTTCCGCCGGCACAATGGTCACAACACCATTTTAATCGCCAACGAACTGAAGGGGCGCATTCAGCGAATGCACGTCGAAAACGACGCGGTCGAGTGGCTGAACGCCTGAGGTTTAGAGCGATATGGCGACAAAATAAATCTTAGACCGGGTCGCGGAAATTCAGTTCCAGCAGGACATTGTTGGGATCAGTAACAAAGACCTGGCGCAATCCGATCGACGGGATATCGGCACGCTCGAACGGCAGGTTGCGCGCCTTCAGGCGGTCGATCATCTCGTCGAAGCCGTCGCATTCGAAGGCGACGTGGTGAATGGCGCCGGTCGGTGCTCCCGGCTGGACATCACGCGGCACCGTATTGTCCGTGCCGAACAGGTTGAGGTGAATGACTGCCATATTCCGGCTGTCGTAGAGCCATTGCCGCAGTGCGGGATCACGCTGCGGCGCCACACGCGCCTCCAGCCCTAAGAGATCATGGTAAAAAGCGATCGTGCCCGCCATGTCACGGGTCTGGATATTCACGTGGTTCAGGTTCTTGACGATCATCAGGCGCGCTTTTTCAAAGAGGTGAGCATTTCCCTACGCAGAATGGCGTTGATGCGAGACTGATAGCCCTTGCCTTGCGACTTGAGCCAGGCGACCACGTCAGCATCTAAGCGTGTTGTCAGTTGCTGTTTCACAGGACGGTAGAGGCCTCCGCGTATCTTGACCGCCGCCGCGAACTGTTCGTCCGTCATTTCAGGGATATCACTAAGATCAAGGTCGCTATCCGGGCGTTTGGCCAAAGCTGCCAGGTCTGCTTTTTGTGCGTCCGTCAGCGGCGGTAAGTCGTTCAGGTCCACGGCCTGACGAATCCTAGTCGTCTTGGCGCTCATAACGTTGCCTTTCTTTGCGCGTTACGCTTCGCGCGGAAATGATGCGGATGACTTCGATCTCTTCTCCGAACTCATCCTCTTCCCAAAGGGTGTGCGCGACCAGAAGCAACAGCGAGCCATCGACCTTTCCGACGGTCTGCCAGCGCATTTCGCCATCTTCGATACGGTCCTGCGTCATCAGGACATTAGGGTCGGCGAAGACGCGCTGCGCCACCTCGAAGCTGACGCCATGTTTGCGGAGATTGCTCTCCGCCTTGTGCGAATCCCATTCGAAATAGGTTGTCATATTGTAACTACAAATTTGTAATTACGCAAGGTCAGTGCGCCTCGTCCCAGTTCAGTGCGGCGTTGGCTTCGACCACCAGCGGCACGCTGAAGTCGACCGCAGGCAGAGAGGCTTGCGACATGACGTCCTTGATCAGCGGCATGACGGCCTCAACCTCGGCGTCCGGCGCTTCGAAGATCAGTTCGTCATGGACCTGAAGCAGCATCTTCGTCGCAAAGCCCGCCTTTGTCAGCGCGTCCGGCATGCGCATCATGGCGCGGCGAATGATGTCGGCGGCCGTGCCCTGGATCGGCGCATTGATGGCGGCGCGTTCCGCGAAGGATTTCAGCGCACCCTTGCCGTTGATTTCCGGGATGTGGATCTTGCGGCCGAACAAGGTCATCACAAAGCCATTGGCGCGGACATAGTCGCGCGCGCTGTCCATATAGGCCTTGATGCCGGGAAAGCGGTCGAAATAGGTCTCGATATAGCGTCCCGCCTCGCCGCGCTCGATGCCCAGCTGGTTCGACAGACCGAAGGCCGAGATACCATAGATGATGCCGAAATTGATCGCCTTGGCGCGCCGGCGGATTTCCGATGTCATCTCAGCCATCGGCACATTGAACATTTCCGACGCCGTCATGGCGTGGATGTCGTCGCCGCGCGTAAAGGCTTCCTTCAGCTGCGGGATGTCGCCGATGTGCGCCAGGATGCGCAGTTCGATCTGCGAATAGTCGGCGCTGATCAGCTTGTGGCCCGGCTTGGCGACGAAAGCCGCGCGGATCTTGCGGCCTTCGGCAGTGCGGATCGGAATGTTCTGCAGATTCGGTTCGTTCGACGACAGCCGTCCGGTCGGCGTCGCCGCCAGGTGGAAGCTGGTGTGGATGCGGCGCGTTTCCGGATCGGCATATTCGACCAGGTTGTCGGTATAGGTGCCTTTCAGCTTCGACATCTGGCGATAATCGAGCACCAGCTTGGCCAGCGGTACGTTCTGTTCGGCCAGTTCCTCCAACACCTTGACGTCGGTCGCCCACTGGCCCGACGCCGTCTTCTTGCCGCCCGGCAGCTTCATCTCGTCGAAGAAGATCTGGCCCAGCTGCTGCGGGCTGCCGATATTGAACGGCCGGCCCAGCATGGCGTGCGCCTCCTGTTCGATGGCATTCATGCGCGTGCCGAAATCCTGGCTGAGATTGCGCAGGATGTCCGGATCGATGCGAATGCCGGCCAGCTCCATCTCCGACAGGACGGCCGGCATGTTGCGCTCCAGCGTCTCATAGACAGTGGTCATGCGCTCGCGTTGCAGACGCGGCTTCAAGAGGTTCCACAGGCGCAGCGTTACGTCGGCGTCCTCGGCTGCGTAGCGCGTTGCTTCCTTCAGTTCGACATGGCGGAAACTCTTGGCCTTCTTACCGGAGCCCGCGACGTCCTTGAAGCTGATCGGCTTATGGCCCAGGTGCATTTCTGACAGCTCGTCCATGCCGTGACCGTGCAGACCGCCTTCGAGCACGTAGGACAGCAGCATGGTGTCATCTATAGGTCCCACATCGATGCCGTAGCGATGCAGGACGCTGAGGTCGTATTTGATGTTCTGGCCGACCTTCAGAATATTGCGGTTTTCAAGCAGCGGCTTGAGGGTGCGCAGGGCGTCATCGAGCGGAATCTGCTTCAGCTCATCGCCGAAGTCGAGACCTTCGGCGGCATGGCTAAGCGGGATATAACAGGCGCAGTTGGGCGCGGTCGCAAGCGATACGCCAACCAGCTTGGACCTCGACGCCGACAGCTCATCGGTTTCGGTGTCGACGGCGACGATCTGCGCCTGCATGGCGCGCGCCACCCAGGTTTCCAGCGCGTCTAACGTCTGGACGCACTCATAGGCCTCGAGATCGAAGGGCTGTTTTGCCGCCTCCTCCGCCGTATGTTTGACGCCGTAGAGCGGGCGCAGGATCGGCGCGGTCGGGATCTGCGAAATGGCGGTCGTAGTTTCGAGCGCCGACAATGTGCCGCCGACGCGTTTGGCCAGGGTGGCGAATTCCATGGCGACCAGGAAGGCCGTCAGCGTCTCGGGCTCAGGCTGCTTCAGAATAAAGTCGTCAAGCGGATGCGGGTCCGGCGTGTCGCAACGCAGGCGTACCAGTTCGCGCGACAGCAGGATCTGGTCCTTGAAGTCGATCAGGGTCTGGCGACGCTTCTCCTGCTTGATCTCATGAGCGCGTTCCAGAATGCCGTCGAGATTGCCGTATTCGATCAGCAGCTGCGCCGCCGTCTTGACGCCGATACCAGGTGCGCCCGGCACATTGTCGGCCGAGTCGCCGATCAGGGCCTGGGCGTCGACGACCAGTTCCGGCGGCACGCCGAACTTCTCGATCACCTCTTCGCGGCCGACGATCGTCGACTTGACGGGATCAAGCATGGTCACGTCGTCATCGACCAGCTGCATCAGGTCCTTGTCCGACGAGACGATGGTGACTTTGAAGCCCTGCCCCTTGGCGATGTGGGCATAGGTGCAGATCAGGTCGTCGGCCTCATAGCCCGCCAGTTCGATCGCCGGCAGGCCGAAGGCGCGCGTCGCGTCGCGGATCAGCGGAAACTGCGGGATCAGGTCTTCCGGAGGCGGCGGACGGTGGGCCTTGTACTGATCGTACATGTCGTTGCGGAAGGTGTGCGAACCTGCGTCGAAAATGACCGCCAGGTGCGAAGGCGCCTCATCGCCGCGGTTCTCCTTGATCAGCTTGTACAACATGTTGCAGAAGCCGGAGATGGCGCCGACCGGCAGGCCATCCGACTTGCGCGTCAAAGGCGGCAGGCCGTGATAGGCGCGGAAAATGTAACCCGACCCGTCAATAAGAACGAGGCGTTTTTGCTTGCCGTCGGTGGGTGCGGTCGTAGTGTCGGGCATGTCGGGAATCGTCTGCTTCTCAAAGGAATGGCTTTTACATAGAGCCATATCCTTCG